>JBPEXR010000323.1:0-8840 GCA_052031355.1 Paracoccaceae bacterium | reverse complement strand
GCCTCGATGGCCGGGGCGGCGCGGGCCTGCGGCGTCTCGAAAGCGCTGATCTACCATTACTACGACAGCAAGGAGGCGCTGCTCTTCGACATTCTCGATGCGCATTTCGCCGAACTGGGGGAGGTCGCCCAGCGCGCCCGCGGCGCCGGCCTGCGCGGCCTCATCGCGCAGATCCTGGCCGCCTACGAGGATGCCGATGCCGAGCACAAGCTGCAGCTCGACGCGCTGGAGCGCCTGCCGGCCGACCAGCAGGAGCCGCTGCGCGCCGCCCAGCGCGGCCTCGTTGCCGTGATGGCCGAGGCGGTGCGCGCCGAGGCGCCCGGCCTCTCGGCGGACGAGTTGCGCGCCGCCACCATGTCCGTCTTCGGCATCCTCAACTGGTTCTACCTCTGGCACCGCCCCGGCAAGGGCCTCAGCCGCTCCGACTACGCCGATCTTGCGACGCGCTTCGTCCTCAAGGGGCTGCACGGCCTCTGACCTCCGCCCGCCGGCCAAAGCGCGCCGCCCCGCCCCGCTTCATCTCGCCCCAAATACTCCGGGGGTCCGGGGGCAGCGCCCCCGGGGCCGACACCCCGCGCCTCCGATATCAGTCTCTAACCAGGCCGAACGCGCCGCGCTCAGGCGAAGCCCCCGTGGCAGAACCAGCCCCCCGACAGCACCGCCCCGTGGGCGAAGAACAGCCACAGCCGGTCGCCTTCCGCGCAGGTGACGCGCCAGTAATCGCGCACGCCGCTGCGCCATTCGGGATCGTCGAGCCACCATTCCGGGGCGATGCGCTCCGGCCCTTCGGCCCGGGCGCAATGCAGCTGCCGGCCGCGCCAGCGGAAGACGGCGGGGGGCGTCTCGGCGCGCGGTGCTGGCGGCGGGGCTGGGGCTGTCCCTGGCGTGACGCCATCCGCCGGCGGGGCCGCCGCCCCGGGGGGCGCGGGGGCAGCAGCGGCGGCCTCCGCCATGCCGCCGGGACCAGGCGCATCGCCGGGGGCAAGCGGGTAGACAGGCTCGGGCCGCCAGAGGCGCAGCGGGCGCGGCGCGGGGGGCGCGGGCCAATGGTCGGGCGCGGGCGAGGACCAGGCCGCCGCAAGGCATTGGGCGCTTTTCTCCGGCAGGTGCGAATCGCCCGGGGTGCGGCGGGTGATCCGCTCCAGCCCGATCCGGGCGCCGATGCGGCCCAGCAGATCGTCCAGGGGGGCGGTGTCCTGCAGCCGTGCGCGGGCCGCCTCGCCGGCCAGGATATGCCCGGTGGGGCGGCGCTGCTGGATCGGCTCGCTGCGCACCGCCTCCAGGCGCAGCATGTCGATGCCGAAACCGGCCTCGATCTCCTGCAGTTTCATCGCCAGCACCGGGCGCAGGCGGTCGGGCGCGTGGCTGGCGCGGGCAAGGCCCGCCTCCACCCATTGCATGGTGTGATCGCAGCGGTACGCCTCCAGCCGCAGCACCCGGGCGCCGCGCCCCGCCCCGCGCAGCCGGGCGCAGAGCGGCGGCAGCAGCCGGTCCAGCGCGGCCAGCATGTCGTCCTCCAGCCCGATCGGCTCGGGCAGGGTCATGCGGGTGGCGAAGACCGGCGGCGGCGCCCCGGGCGAGACCGGCTCGGGCGCCGCGCCGAAGGCCTGGTCGAGACGCAGCACCAGCCCCTTGCCGAAGCGCCGCGCCAGGGCGGCGCGGGGCTGGCCGGCCAGGTCGCCGATGCGGCGCAGGCCCAGGCGCATCAGGTTCTGGCAGGTCTCCTCGTCCAGCCGCAGGGCGCGGACCGGCAGCGGCGCCAGGGCGGCGCGCATCTGCCCCGGCGGGGCGATGGGCCCCGCGGCCGTGCCCTGGGCCGGGCCGCGTTGGGGCGGGGCGCCGCCGCGTTCCCAGTGCCGGCGCTTGGCGGCGCGGGCGCGGGTGGCATGGGCTTCCATCTCGATGGCGTCGCCGCTGCGGTGGCTTTGCGCCCCCTGCCCGGCATAGCGCGCCAGCGCCCAGGCCGCGCCCACCGTGTCGCCGATCCCGGCGCGCAGGGTCAGCCCCAGGGCGGGCGCTTCCTCCTGCAGCGCCTCCAGCAGCGCCCGCTCGCCGCCGAAAAGATGCGCGCAGCCGGTGATGTCCAGCACCAGGCCGGTGGGCGGCGCCTCGGCCACCCAGGGCGAGACGCGCCCGGCCCAGCGCCGCAGCACCGTCAGGAAGGCGGCCTCGGCCTGGGGGTTCTGGCGCCGGGTCACCAGCTCGGGGCACATGGCGGTGGCGTCGCGCAGCGGCTGGCCGGGTTGCAGCCCCGCCGCCTCGGCCAGTTCCGAGACCGAGGAAAGCAGCTGCATCTGCCCCGCGTCGCGCACCACGGCGAAAGGCACCTCCGCATCGGCGGCGCCCAGCCGCAGCAGCCGTTCGGCACCAAGCCGGGGAAACCAGAGCGAGAGGATACGGCGAGGGGGCATGGCGGGCCGGACAGCGGATAATCGGGGCAGCGGGTAACGGGGCAGCAGGTGAACGAAGCAGCAGGTGAACGAGGGCACGGGAGGCTGGCGGCCAGGGGCGGATCAGCCCCGCCTCACCACATGTTCCCGTTATGTTCACCCTACACGATTCGCCCGCCCCGGTCGAGCGGAGGCCGCCCGGCCCATGCGGAAAAGCCGGGCCTCAGCCGCAGAAGACCCGGGTGATGCGCCCTTCCTCGTCCAGCTGGATGTTCAGCCGGTCGGGGCGATGGTCCATGGTGCGCATGTCGCCCGGCCGCAGGGTGCGCGTCCCGGCCGGCAGCGACACCGCCGCCAGCGCCGATTCGCGCCGCGCGACCAGCCATTGCAGGTTTTCCGCGCCGCAACTGCCCGCCGGCCCCGCGTCCAGCGGGCGCGAGTTCTGCGGCATCATGCAGGCCCCCAGGACGGCGGCAAAAAGAAGTGGCACGGCGGGTGCGATCCGAAACATGGGTCTCTCGATTTTCCTAAGCGGGCCCGGGCGCAGCCATCACCCGGGATACCGGGCCAACGCCCGGGGCGCCCACCTGTTCCCCGGATCCTTTCGCCCGCCGTGCGCGCCGGCAAGGATCTGCCGCCCCCGGGCGCCGCCAGTCCGCCCCAGGCTGCCACCACACCGCCACCGCGCCGGATTGCAAAGCCGCCCGCGATCGCCCACCCTTCCCCCGCACAGCCGGGAGGAAAGAACATGCGCACCAAAGCCGCCGTGGCCCTGGAAGCGGGCAAGGACCTGGAGATCATGGAGGTGAACCTCGACGGCCCCAAGGCCGGCGAGGTGCTGGTGGAGATAAAGGCCACCGGCCTGTGCCACACCGACGAATTCACCCGCTCCGGCGCCGATCCGGAGGGCGCCTTCCCGGCGATCCTGGGGCACGAGGGCGCCGGCGTGGTGCTGGAGGTCGGGCCCGGCGTCACCTCGCTGGCGCCGGGGGACCATGTCATCCCGCTCTACACCCCCGAATGCCGCGAATGCGAATACTGCCTGCACCCGCGCACCAACCTGTGCCAGTCGATCCGCGAGACGCAGGGCCGCGGCGTGATGCCGGACGGCACCTCGCGGTTCTCGATGCTCGATGGCACGCCGATCCTGCATTACATGGGCTGCTCGACCTTCGCCAACCACACCGTTCTGCCGGAGATCGCCCTCGCCAAGATCCGCAAGGACGCGCCCTTCGACAAGGTCTGCTACATCGGCTGCGGCGTCACCACCGGCATCGGCGCGGTCATCAATACCGCCAAGGTCGAGATCGGCACCCGCGCCATCGTCTTCGGCCTCGGCGGGATCGGGCTGAACGTCATCCAGGGCCTGCGCATGGCCGGGGCAAGGCAGATCGTCGGGGTCGATCTGAACGACGACAAGCGCCCGATGGCGGAGCATTTCGGCATGACCGATTTCGTCAATCCCGCCAAGGTGCAAGGCGACCTCGTCGGCCATTTGGTAGAGCTGACGGGCGGCGGCGCCGATTATACCTTCGACGCCACCGGCAATGTCGAGGTGATGCGCGCGGCGCTGGAAAGCGCGCACAAGGGCTGGGGCATCTCGGTCATCATCGGCGTGGCACCGGCGGGGGCCGAAATCTCCACCCGGCCGTTCCAGCTGGTCACCGGGCGCACCTGGAAAGGTACCGCCTTCGGCGGCGCGCGGGGGCGCACGGACGTTCCGAAGATCGTGGACTGGTACATGGAAGGGAAGATCGAGATCGACCCGATGATCACCCACAAGCTGACGCTGGAGGAGATCAACCACGGGTTCGAGCTGATGCACCAGGGCAAGTCGATCCGCGCGGTGGTGGAATATTGACGCCCGCCGCGCAGGCGCCGCGGCTGCGCCGGGCCGGCGCGCGCGATGCCGAGGCGCTGTGGCAGATGCTGAAGCCGGTCTTCCGGGCCGGTGACAGCTACGCCATCGCGCCCGACATCGACCGCGACGGCGCCCTGGCCTACTGGACCGGCCCGGGCCGCGAGGTCTGGCTGGCCGAGGTCGAGGGCGCGCCGCTGGGCAGCTACTACCTCTGCGCCAACCAGGCGGGGCCGGGCGATCACATCTGCAATTGCGGCTTCGTCACCGCGCCCGAGGCGCGCGGTCGCGGCATCGCCCGGGCCATGTTGACGCACGCGCTGGAGCGCGCCAAGGACCGCGGGTTCGAGGCGATGCAGTTCAACTTCGTGCTGGCCAGCAACCGCCGCGCCGTGGACACCTGGCAGCGCGCCGGCTTCGACATCGTGGGCCGCATCCCGCGGGCTTTCCGCCATCCGCAGCTGGGCTATGTGGAGGCGCTGGTAATGCACCGCGCGCTCTAGCCGCGCTTGCCGCCGGCGCCTGCCTGCGCCACAAGCGCACCAGACAACAAAGGAGTCTGCCTTGGCCGACCGCACCGACACCCGCCTCCTGGCCGTTCTGATCGACGCCGACAACACCAGCCCGAAATGGTGCAAGGCCATCTTCGACGAGATCGCCTCGATCGGGGAGGCCAGCGTGCGGCGGTGCTACGGCGACTTCTCAAGCCCGCAGATGAACGGCTGGTCGAAGGTTCAGGCCGAGTTCGGCATGGTGCCGCACCACCAGCCGGCGAACACCGTGGGCAAGAACGCCTCGGACATCGCGCTGGTGATCGACGCGATGGACCTGATGCATTCGGGCCGGTTCGACGGCTTCGTCCTGGTCTCCTCCGACAGCGATTTCACGCGCCTCGCCAGCCGCATCCGCGAGCAGGGACTCGATGTTTTCGGCATCGGCCAGCAAAAGACCCCCGAGGCCTTCCGCAAGGCCTGCAAGCGCTTCATCTTCCTGGAAAACCTTGAATCCCCCACCACCGAGGAGGGCGGGCGCAAGCCAAGACCGCCAGCGCCGGCAACCTGGAACAGGCGCGCAACCTGATCTTCAAGGCGATGGATTCGATCGACCAGGACGACGACGATTGGTACACCCTCGGCCAGCTGGGGCAGTTCATCACCGCCGCCAACCCCGATTTCGACACCCGCACCTATGGCAAGCGCAAGCTGTCGGACCTGGTGGCCGACCTGAAGGTCTTCGAGACCAAGCGCGGCGCCGGCAACCAGATCCTGGTGCGGCGGGTCGACTGACGCCGCGCCGCGCCCTGCGCCTCAGCGGCCGTAGCGCGCCAGGAACATGTCGACCGCGCCTTCGATGACGCGCGTCTTCTCGGCAGCGGTAAACTCCTGCTGGATTCCGAAGACCAGCCGCGGCCAGAGCGTCGCCTTGCACAATTCCCCGAACTGGTCGGCGGCGAGGGCGCAATCTTCGATCTGCAGCTCGCCGCGCGCCACGGCCTGCTCCAGGTAGGCGCGCAGCCGGGCGTGGCCCAACGCCGGGCCGCTTTCGTAGAAATCCCGCCCCAGCTGGGGGAAGCGGTCGCTTTCGGCCACGCAGATGCGGAAGATGCGCATCGCGAAATCGGACAGCACGAAGTTGAGCACCGTTTCGGCAGCGCGCGTCAGCACCTCGCGCGGCGGCGCGTTGTGGCAGCCGAGGTCCAGCGCATGTTCCGCCTGCGCCTCGCATTCGCGGCGCGCGATCTCCATGAACATGCGCTGCTTGTCGGGGAAATAGCTGTAGAGCGTCGCCTTGGAGACGCCGGCCGCGCGGGCGATCTCGTCGACGCCGGCGCCCTCGAACCCGTCGCGCAGGAACACCTCGCGCGCGCCGTCGAGAACCTGGTCGAACTTGCGGCCCCGGCGGCGGGCGGTAAGGGAGGCTGCGGCTTCTGCCATCTGGGTCCTTTCGGTTGCCCGGCCAGTTTAAACAGACCAGTTTACTTATGAAAGCGCTAGCGGCATGTCGCCCCCGCGTGCCCCGTCAACGCCGGGCCTCGGGCTTAGGTTGCGCTCCGCCCCGATCCTCCCCGCGCGTTGCGCCCACGGCGCGGCTGGGCCAAGCTGGCCAGGTGCGCCGCCCCCGGCGCCGGTCACTGCGAGGCCCCATGCGCTTTCCCGCCTTCCGCCGCGCGTTGCGCGATCTTGATGAAAGCCAGATCCTGTCCCTCGCCATCTCGGCCGAGGAGGAGGACGCGCGCATCTACCGCGCCTATGCCGCGCGGCTGCGCGCCGATTACCCCGCCACCGCCGCCATCTTCGACGAAATGGCCGCCGAGGAAGACCGCCACCGCCAATCCCTGCTGGAGCTGCACCAGGCGCGATTCGGCGACGCCCTGCCGCTGATCCGGCGCGAGGACGTGCGCGGCTTCCCGCAGCGCCGCCCGCTGTGGCTGATGGAGAACCTGTCGCTGGAGCGGATCCGCGCCGAGGCCGCCTCGATGGAAGCGGCGGCCGAGCGGTTCTACCTGGCCGCCGCGGCCCGCAGCCGCGATGCGGCCACCCGCCGCCTGCTGGGCGATCTGGCCGCCGCCGAGGCCGGGCACCGCACCCAGGCGGGCGAGCTTGCGGGCCGCGCGGCGCGCGACGGCGAGGCAGAGCCCGCGACCGCCCGCCGCCAGTTCGTGCTGACCTGGGTGCAACCGGGGCTGGCGGGGCTGATGGACGGCTCCGTCTCCACGCTGGCGCCGATCTTCGCCACCGCCTTCGCCACGCGCGATCCGCATACGACGCTGCTGGTGGGCCTGGCCGCCAGCGTCGGGGCCGGCATCTCCATGGGGTTCACCGAGGCCGCCTCGGACGACGGGGCGATCTCGGGGCGCGGCTCGCCGATAAAGCGGGGGCTCTCCTCGGGGGTGATGACGACGCTGGGCGGGCTGGGCCACGCCCTGCCCTACCTGCTGAACGATTTCGCCACCGCCACGGCGCTGGCCATCGCGGTGGTCTTTGTCGAGCTTTGGGCGATCGTCTGGATCCAGCACCGGTTCATGGAAACGCCGCTGCTGCGCGCGACCTTCCAGGTGGTGCTGGGCGGCGCGCTGGTCTTCGCCGCCGGCGCGCTGATCGGCGCGGGTTAAGCCTAGCGCGTCGGGATCGAAACCCGGAACTGCACCGTCTCCAGGCCCGGGTTCTCCTCGTAGAGCCCGGCGTTGGAGCGGTGATCGTAGCTGAGGCCGAAGCGCACGCCGCCGCGCGTCTGCACCCCCAGCTCGATGCCAGAGCGGAACTCCACCGCCCCGCCCAGGTCCGGCCCGCTGCCGGCCATGTAGAGCCCGGGCATCGCGTGCAGCTGCACATAGGCGCCGCCGCCGGCGAATTCATGCGTGTAAAGCGAGCCTATTCCGGCCCAAGCATCGCCTTCCGTGGTCACCGACAGCCCGTAGGACATCTGGAACGGGCCGAAGCCGCGCCCGGTGTCCTGGCGCAGGTACAGCTCTTCGGAGACGTGCTCCTCCTGGTACTGGACCGCGCCCATCGACAGGTTGGTCCGCGGCTCGAACCGGGTGGGGCCCAGGCAGGCGGTGGCGCAGTGGTTCTGGCTCATGTCCAAAAGCCCCAGCGCGAAGGTCAGTACCGCGAATGTGCCGTCCATCTTTCTACTCCTTCATCCCCGACCGGCCGTGCGGCCGGGGCGGGTTTTGCCGCCGTTCAGAAATCGAGGTCGGCGTAGTGGCGGGGCGGCGGGAAGCCGGGGACGTGGTCGGCCAGGATCGACCGGAAGGCGGGGCGCGACTTGATCTTGGCGTACCAGTCCTTGACCGTGGCCGAGCGGTTCCAGTCCACGTCGGAGATGTAGTCCAGCGCCGAGAGGTGCGCGGCGGCGGCGAAATCCGCCAGGGTCATCACGTCGCCGGCCAGCCAGCGCCGGCGGTCCAGCAACCAGGCCATGTAGTCGAGGTGATACTTGATCGCCTTCGCCCCGGCCTTGACGTTGCGGCTGTCGGGAAAGCCCGCGCCGGTGACCTTCTTGTTCACCCGCTCGTACAGCAGCTTGGACGTCACCTCGTGGTGGAACTTGTCGTCGAACCAGGCGACGAGGCGGCGCACCTCGTAGCGGGCGTCGGCCTCGCGCGGCATCAGCGCCGGTTCGGGATAGGCTTCCTCCAGCCATTCGCAGATGGCGGTGCTTTCGGCCATGGTCTTGCCGTCGATGCGCAGCACCGGGACCTTGCCGGCGGGGTTGCGGCGCAGGAAATCGGGGTCCTGCTCCCAGTACCGCTCCTCGACCAGTTCGCACTCGATCCGCTTTTCGGCAAGGCTCAGCCGGACCTTGCGGCAGAAGGGGGACAGGGGCACGTGGTAAAGACGGGGCATGGCACCTCGGGTTTCGGCGGGGTTCGGAAAACAGCACCGTCATGCCCGCCGCGGCGGGAATTTTCAATCCTCGAAACAGGCGGCGCGGCCGTCGGCGGCGATTGTCGCCGCCCCGTCGAGGATCGCCCGCGCCCGGCGGCGCACGAAGGGCGAGGGCTGGCTGGCCGAACGGTCCTTGGGCGCCGGCAGGACCGCCGCCAGCCGGGCCGCCTGCTCGTCGCTCAGCTTGTCGGGGGTGACGGC
>JBPEXR010000322.1:0-9293 GCA_052031355.1 Paracoccaceae bacterium | reverse complement strand
GGCCCCTCGTAGGCGGCGATCATGATGGCGAAGCCCGCGATGGCGCAGGCGCTGGTCACCGTGCACAGGCACAAAAGGCGCAGCTTCTCGACCCCGCGGTAGGTGCCGTTGCGGTCGATCCGGGCGATCACGCGGTTGATCACCTGGTCGAACACCTCCGACAGCAGGCACAGCAGCACGCCGTAGATCGCCGGCTCCGGGTGGACGAAGTAGCCGATCATCAGGCCGATACCCAGGTATTTGCCCATGCGCGCCCAGAAAAGGCGGTCGCCCCCGGTTATGTAATCCTTGATTGCGTGGTCCAGCCGCGTCATTTACCTGGGGTTGCCCTGTGGTTGCGTTCCCTTGATCTACTCCCCTCAGGATAGAGTGGAATGCGGGCCGAACTGTGGCTTTCACCGGGTTTTACGCGGCAGAACGCGCCGAATTGCGCGGGGGTGTGCCCCGCGGGACGCAGGTCTGGGCCGGGGCTGCGGCGCCTCAGCGGCGGATCGGCGCGGGGGCGGTGGGGCTGAGGGGCGCGTCGATTTGCGCCGGGGGCGCGGCGGCCTTCAGCACCGGGGCCGGGTCGCGGTCCAGCCACCAGCTGGCGCCGGCGGCGATCCCGAGTTGCACAAGAACGATGGCGAGCAAGGCCAGCCAACTAAGCCAGGTTTGCCGATGGGATGTCACCGACGTATCTCCGATGAAGCTTTGCCGTGCGGATCAAATGGGGTGCCGCGGGCCGGCGCAAAAGCCCCCGGGGGCGGGCGGCGTAAAAAATACCTGGGCAAGAAAAAGGGGAAGGCCGAAGCCTTCCCCCTGCGGTGAGCGTCCAGGCGCGATCAGTCCCAGAAACCCTCGTCCATGTCTTCCATCCCTTCGAGGTCTTCCTCGCTGAGGCGGGTGACATAGGCGTATTGCTGGTCGTCGACCGCCACGAGGTTCACGTCCTCGATGCGGATCATCACGTGCTTGTCGGCCACGTCCAGGAAACCGCCGATCTCGGCGATGATGCCGACCATCTTGCCGTCCTTCGACAGGACGATGTCCTCGATCTCGCCGATCTGGTTCCAGTCGTTGCCGACGCCTTCCATGATGTCGCCGGAGCTCCAACCCTCATCGTCGGCGGCGTTCATCGTGTAGATTTCGCCCCCCGTGATATCGCGCGAGCGAATGAGGTTGTCCGAGGTCATCTCCATCGCCGCGTGCGATTCCGCGAAGGCCGCGCCCGCCATGGTGAGGCTGAGGGCGGCTGCTGTGAGAAGTTTCATAGGGCTCTCCTTCATTTGATTGTGCTCGCCCAACGCGCCCCGGGGGGATTGCGACCCAGCCCAACGCTTTCGTGTGCGGATCGTGATCGCCCGGCACCGGGCGCCGGGGCGGGTGTCATGAAATCTTCACTTGGCCCGGCGCGGCGATCCTTTACCAAGGGCGCCGCAGGCGCGCGGCATGAAGGAGGCTGGGAAATGACGGTTTTCGCGGTGAACGGGCTGGGGCGTATCGGCAAGTTGGCGCTTCAGGCGATGACCGAGCGTGGCATCACCCCGGCCTTCGTGAACGACGCGGTGGGCGATCCGCAGATGCACGCCCACCTGCTGGAGTTCGACACGGTGCACGGCCGCTGGGAGACGCCCGTCGCGGCCGAAGAGGGCGCGCTGCGCATCAACGGCGCGCGCATCGCCTTTCCCGGCGCGCGGGCGATCGGTGATCTGCCGCTGGAGGGGGTCGACGTGGTGATCGAGGCGACCGGCGCGCACAAGACCGAGGCCGCTCTGGCGCCCTATTTCGCGGCCGGCGTGAAGAAGGTCGTCGTCGCCGCCCCGGTCAAGGACGGGGATGCGGCGAACATCGTGATGGGGGTGAACCAGGACACCTACCAGCCCGAACGGCACCGCATCGTCACCGCCGCCTCCTGCACGACGAATTGCCTGGCGCCGGTGGTGAAGGTGGTGCACGAGGCCTTCGGCATCCGCCACGGCTCGATCACCACGATCCACGACGTGACCAACACCCAGACCATCGTCGACCGCCCCGCGAAGGACCTGCGGCGCGCGCGCTCGGCCCTCAATGCGCTGATCCCGACGACCACCGGCTCGGCCACCGCCATCGGGCTGATCTACCCGGAGCTGGCGGGGCGACTAAACGGCCACGCGGTGCGGGTGCCGCTGCTGAACGCCTCGCTGACCGATTGCGTCTTCGAGCTGGAGCGCGAGGTGACGGCGGAGGAGGCGAACGCCCGTTTCGCGCAAGCCGCGGAGGGCGAGTTGGCCGGCATCCTGGGGTTCGAGGCGCGGCCGCTCGTCTCGACCGATTTCACCAACGACCGGCGCTCTTCCATCGTGGACGGGCCCTCGACCATGGTGGTGAACGGCACGCAGCTGAAGGTCTATGCCTGGTACGACAACGAGATGGGCTATGCCCACCGGCTGGTCGACGTGGCGCAGATGGTGGGGCAGTCGCTGTGACCGCCGCGCCCTCGGGGCTGCCGGCCTATGCCGCGGTCACCGCGGCCTACTGGGCCTTCATGCTGACCGACGGCGCGCTGCGCATGCTGGTGCTGCTGCACTTTCACACGCTGGGGTTCTCGCCGGTGCAGCTGGCCTACCTCTTCGTGCTCTACGAGGTGGCGGGCATCATCACCAACCTTTGCGCCGGCTGGGTGGCGGCCCGGGTGGGGCTGACGCGCACCCTCTACGCCGGGCTTGCGCTGCAGGTGGGGGCGCTTCTGGCGCTGGCGCAGCTCGACCCGGGCTGGAGCGTTGCCGCCTCGGTCGCCTTCGTCATGGCGGTGCAGGGCGCCAGCGGCGTGGCCAAGGACCTGTCGAAGATGTCCGCCAAATCGGCGGTGAAGGTGCTGGCACCGGCGGGGCAGGGCAGCCTCTTTCGCTGGGTCGCGGTGCTGACCGGCTCGAAGAACGCGGTGAAGGGGCTGGGCTTTCTGCTGGGCGCGGCGCTGCTGGGCGGGCTGGGCTTCGTGCCGGCGCTCTGGGCGATGGCCGCGGCGCTGGGGGCGGTGCTGGCGGCGGTGGCCCTCTTCATGCCCGCGGGCCTGCCGCGCGGCACGCCGGGGCGCAAGTTCGCGGAGGTCTTCTCGGCCTCGGCCAACGTCAACTGGCTGTCGGTGGCGCGGCTGTTCCTTTTCGGGGCGCGCGACGTCTGGTTCGTGGTCGGAATCCCCGTCTATTTCTACGCGGTCCTGTCGGACGGCACGGTCGAGGGGAACCGCACGGCCTTTTTCCTGATCGGCAGCTTCATGGCGCTTTGGATCATCTTCTACGGCGCCGTGCAGGCCGCCGCGCCGCGGCTTCTGCGCGCCCGCACCCGTCCGGAGGGGCAGCTGATCCGCGACGCGCGGCGCTGGGCGCTGGGGCTGGCGCTGCTGCCGGCGGGGCTGGCGCTTGCGGCCAGCCTGGCGGCGGGCCCCTCGGGCTGGCTGACCGCGCTGCTGGTCGCCGGGCTGCTGGCCTTCGGCGCGGTCTTCGCCGTCAACTCGGCGC
The DNA here is from genome assembly GCA_052031355.1 of Paracoccaceae bacterium. Classification (GTDB taxonomy): domain Bacteria; phylum Pseudomonadota; class Alphaproteobacteria; order Rhodobacterales; family Rhodobacteraceae; genus JBPEXR01. The sequence continues at coordinate 5,814 of JBPEXR010000322.1, read as the reverse complement.
TGCATTCCTACCTGGTGCTGGCCTTCAGCCGGGCCGAGCGGGTGACGATGGACGTGGGCCTTTACTACATGGCGAACGCCGCGGGCCGGCTGGTAGGCACGCTGCTGTCCGGGCTGACCTATCAATGGGGCGGGCTGGCGCTGATGCTCTGGACCGCTGCCGCGATGGTGCTGGCCTCGGCCCTGACCTGCCGGCGCCTGACGGAGGAGGCCGCGCCGCAGGCGGCCTAGCCGCGCGTTGAAAGCGGCCTAGCCCCGCGCCGCGGCGCCGGGGTCCAGCGCCCGCAGCAGGTCGAACACCTGGGTGCGCATCCAGCGCGCCAGCGGGGCCGCGCTGTTGCGCCGGTGCCAGATGCCGATGATCCGCGGCGGGGTGATCGCCATCGGCGGCTCGAAGATGCGCAGATCGAAGCTGGGCGCGACCTCCTGCGCCAGTTGCTGGGGGATCAGGGCGATCAGGTCGCTGCGGCTGACCGCCCGGCAGACGCCGGAGAAGACAGGCACCGTCATCGCCACGTGCCGCTTGCGGCCGACCTTCGCCAGCGCCTCGTCGCCCATCGCCCCGAGCCGCCCCTCCGGCGAGAAGAGGACGTGCGAGAGGGTGCAGAACGTCTCCATCGGCATGGGCTGGCCGGGGTCCAACCCGGCGATCGCCGGGTTGGCGGCGCGGGCGATCACCACGAAGGGCGAGGCGAAGAGTTCCTCGCTGGCCACCCAGTCCGGCAACTCGCGCGCCGGGACAAGGGCGATGTCGGCGTCGTAATGCGTCAGGCTTTGCACGTAGTCGCTGGGCACCAGGTCCACCAGCTGGGCGCGGATGCCCGGCGCACGGCGCTGCAGCAGATCGCCCAGCCGGGGCATCAGCATCTCGGCGAAGAAATCGCTGCCGGCGATGCGAAAGGTGCCCTCGGCTGCCTCGGGCGCGAAGGCGCGCGGCGGCGCCAGCAGGCTTTGCAGGCGGTGCAACTCCTCCGACAGGCCGGCGCGCAGGCCGGCGGCGTAATCGGTGGCGACCAGCCGGTTGCCCTGGCGCACGAAAAGCTCGTCGTCCAGCGCCGCGCGCAACCGCGCCAGCGCGCCCGAGACCGCGCTTTGCGACAGCCCCAGCCGCTGGCCGGCGCGCACCGTGGAACCTTCGGTGAACAGCGCATCCAGCACCCGCAGAAGGTTCAGGTCGAAGGTCGCGAAATTCATGGCGCCGATACCTTGTATCAATGATCACCGTTTGCCCGGTAACCTTGCGCGGGGGTAGGCTGGCTGTCAACGAAAGCGCTTTCGTTTCACCTGTGCCAAGCGGAGATGGAACGATGAAAGATCTGAACACCGATGCCGATGCGCTGGACTGGCTGGGCGTGCGGTACAAGACCATCCTCTCCCCCGAGGAGACGGGCGGCGCCATGTCCATCGTCGACAGTCTTTCGCCCGTGGGCAGCGGCCCGCCGCGCCACGTGCACCAGGCCGAGGACGAGACCTTCGTGATGCTGAGCGGGCATTGCCGCCTCTGGATCGCGGGGCAGGAACGGCTGGCCGGGCCGGGCGACAGCGTCTTCATCCCGCGCGGGACCGAGCATACGTTCCAGGTCGTCGGCCAGCAGCCCAGCCGCCACCTTGTCATCCTGACCCCCGGCGGGTTCGAGGGCTTCTTCGGCGAGATGGCCACCGGCCAGTTCCGCGTGCCCGAGGACATGCCCGCCATCGCGGCCGCCGCCGCGCGGTACAACCTGGCCTTCACCGGCCCGCCGCTGGAGTAAGCCCATGAGCGCACCGATGATCGTTTATCACATCCCCGTCTGCCCCTTCTCGCAACGGCTGGAGATCCTGCTGGCGCTGCGGGGCCTGTCCGGCGCGGTGGAATTCCGCGAGGTGGACATCACCCGCCCGCGCGATCCGGAGCTTCTGCGCAAGACCCGCGGCACCACCGCCCTGCCGGTGCTGGAGACGCCCGAGGGGGCGATCCTGAAGGAAAGCCTGGTGATCCTGCGCTACCTCGACGAGGTGCTGCCCGGCCCGCCGCTGCGCCGCGCGGACGCGGGCGAGCACGCGGTGGAATCCATGCTGATCGCGCGCGAGGGGCCCTTCACCATGGCCGGCTACCTGGCGGTGATGAACCAGGACCGCGCCCGGCGCGGCGAGATGCTGGACAAGCTGCTGGGCCTTTACCGCGACATCGACGACTTCCTGTGCGCCCATGCGCCCGAGGGGCCTTTCCTCTTCGGTGATTTCGGGCTGGCGGAGGCGGTCTTCACCCCGGTCTTCCAGCGGTTCTGGTTCCTGGGCTACTTCGAGGGGTTCGAGCTGCCGGCGGGGCCGGACTATGCCCGCGTCAGCGCCTGGCAGGCCGCCTGCATGGCCCACCCCGCCGCCCAGCAGGTCAGCCGCGAGGAGATCGTGAAGCTTTACTACGATTACGCCCTGGGGGCGGGGAACGGCGCGCTGGTGCAGGGACGGCGCGTGTCGTCCTTCGCGCCGGAAGTGCCCTGGCAGGGCCGCCCCTGGCCGCCGCGCGACAAATACGCCGGCAGCGCCAGCGACGCCGAACTGGGCCTTTTGCCCGCGGCGGCTGACGCGGCCGTCGCCGCGACGTCGTAGCCCGCCCGTAAACCCACGGTGCGCGCCAGTTCGATCTTGCGCGCGCCGCGCCCCCCGTCCAATCCTGCGCGAAGCGCGCCGCGGTTCGGCGCGGCGGCCGGGGCAGGGGGCGCGCGATGGAGACATTCGATTACGTCGTCGTCGGCGCTGGCTCGGCCGGCTGCGTGGTGGCCGAGCGCCTCTCCGCCAATGGCCGGCACAGCGTGCTGGTGCTGGAGGCCGGCGGGCGCGACACCTCCCCCTGGGTGCGGCTGCCGCTGGGCTATGGAAAAAGCTTCTACCACCCGCGCCTCAACTGGCGGTACTACAGCGCGCCCCAACCGGCGTTGAATGGGCGGCGCGACTACTGGCCGCGCGGGCGGGTTCTGGGCGGCTCTGGCTCGATCAACGCGCTGGTCTGGGCGCGCGGGCTGCGGCAGGACTATGACGACTGGGCCGCCGCCGGGGCCAGCGGCTGGGACGGGGCCGCCGCCTTCGCCGCCTTCGACGAGATCGAGACCCGCGTCAGCGCCGACGGCGCGCGGGCGGGCGCGGGGCCGATGATCGTACAGGACGTGGGCGCGCAGCTGCACCCCGCGAACCGCCATTTCTTCGCCGCGGTGCGCGAGGCCGGCCTGCCGGAGACCGTGGACTGCAATGACCCGGACGCCCCGGAAGGGGCCACGCGCTACCGCATCACCACCCGCCGCGGCCTGCGCCATTCGGCCGCGCGCGCCTTCCTGCACCCGGCGCTGGGGCGCCCCAACCTGGTGCTGCGCTGCGGGGCCGAGGTCGCGCGGATCACGCTGGAGGGACGCCGCGCCACCGGCGTGGCCTATCGCTGGCGCGGGCAGGCGCGGCGCGTTGCCGCCCGGCGCGAGGTGGTGCTTTGCGCGGGCGCCGTCACCTCGCCCAGGCTGCTGCAGCTTTCGGGCATCGGGCCGGGGCCGCTGCTGCAGCGCATGGGGCTTCCGGTGGTGCTGGAGGCGCCGCAAGTCGGCGGCAACCTGCAGGACCACCTCGGCATCAACTACTATTTCCGCGCGACCGAGCCGACGCTGAACAACCAGCTGCGCCCGCTCTGGGGGCGGGCGCTGGTGGCGGCGCGCTATGCGCTGACCCGGGGCGGGCCGCTGGCGCTGTCGGTCAACCAATGCGGCGGCTTCTTCCGCTCGGACCCCGGGCTGGCGCTGCCGGACCAGCAGCTTTACTTCAACCCGGTCAGTTACACCACGACGCCCAGCGGCACCCGCAACATCGTCAAGCCGGACCCTTTCGCCGGCTTCATCATCGGCTTCCAGCCCACCCGGCCCACCAGCCGCGGGCGCATCGACATCTCGTCGCCGGACCCCGCCGCGGCGCCCGACATCCAGCCCAATTCGCTGGAGAGCGCGGCGGACCGCGCCGCCGTCATCGCCGGCGGGCGCCTGTGCCGGCGCCTGATGCAGACGGCGGCCCTGGGCCGGCTGACGGAAAGCGCGCTGGAGCCCGACCTGCGCCAACTGGACGATGACGCGATCCTGGAGGATTTCCGCGCCCGCTGCGGCACCGTCTTTCACCCGGTGGGAACCTGCGCCATGGGGCGCGATCCGCAACGCTCCGTCGTCGATCCGCAGGCGCGGGTCCACGGCATGGAGGGGCTGCGCGTGATCGACGCCTCGATCTTCCCCAACATCACCTCGGGCAATACCAACGCCCCGACGATCATGGCGGCCTGGCGCGCCGCCCGGCAGATGACGGAGACGCCATGACCCAGCCCTATACCCCCTCCGGCGCCGTGCTGCGCCCCGGCGCCGGCGCCGATGACAGCGGCCCGCGGATCGCCGCGCTGGAGACCTTCTGCACCCCCATGGTCGGCTTCGTGCGCCTGACGACCGAGGACGGCGCCACCGGCTGGGGCCAGATGTCCACCTACAACGCCGATATCACCGCGCAGGTCTTTCACCGGCAGATCGCACCGCACGCGCTGGGCCGCGGCGTCGATGCGCTGGAGGCTCTGGTCGCCGAGATCCCGGAGCGCGAGCACAAGTTTCCCGGCACCTACCTGATGCGCGCCCTGGCCGGCCTCGACACCGCGGTCTGGGACTGGCGCGGCCACGCCGCGGGCCAGCCGGTGGCGGCACTTCTGGGCGGCAGCGCGGGGCCGCTGCGGGCCTATGCCTCGTCCATGCGCCGCGACATCACCCCGGCGCAGGAGGCCGAACGCCTGGTGCGCCTGCAGGGCGAGCAGGGGTTCGATGCCTTCAAGTTCCGCGTCGGCGCCGAATGCGGGCACGACATCGACGAATGGCCCGGCCGGACCGAGGAGATCGTCCCCGCCATGCGCCGCGCGCTGGGCCCGGATGCGGCGCTGCTGGTCGATGCAAATTCCGCCTTCTCGCCCGCCCGGGCGATCGAGGTGGGGCGGCTGCTGGAGGCCGAGGGCGTCGAGCATTTCGAGGAGCCGTGCCCCTACTGGAAGCTGGATCAGACGGCAGAGGTGACCCGCGCCCTGTCGCTGGACGTGACCGGCGGCGAGCAGGACTGGGACCTGGAGGTCTGGCGCCGGATGATCGACATGCGCGCGGTGGACGTGGTGCAGCCCGACATCCTCTACATCGGCGGGGTGACGCGGATGCTGGAGGTGGCGCGCATGGCCGAGGCCGCGGGGCTGCCCTGCACGCCGCATTGCGCCAACCTGTCGCTGGTGACGCTGTTCACCATGCATGTGCTGCGCGCCCTGCCGAACGCGGGGCGGTACCTGGAATTCTCCATCGAGGGGCCGGAGTATTACCCCTGGCAGGACGAGCTTTTCACCGCCTCGCCCTACGGGATCACCGACGGGCAAGCGCATGTAAGCGACGCGCCGGGCTGGGGCGTCGAGGTGTCGCCCGAATGGCTGGCGCGGTCGCAGTACCAGCGGAGCGCCCGGGAGTGATGGGACGGGGGGCTGACGCGCCCCCCAACCGGTTCCGTTTCCGGCGACATCGGGATGAGCGGCGGCCGACGTCGAGGCGCGTGGGAGCTTCGGCGGGCTGGGCCGGTGGTGTTTCAGGATTGATGGGTCAGGGCGGGGCGGCGTCGTAGGCAGTTGTTAGAAACGCCACGACCAGCGGACGAACCGCAATTTAAGGGGCGGCGGTATAGGGCGAACCGACCGGCACAACCCCGAGCGCTGTCCGCACTAACAGCTACGGCCCCAGCTTCACCCCGGCCCGACACCCGTCAGTGGGCTGCCGCCTCCGACCCGTGCAGCAGCTTGCCAAGC
>JBPEXR010000321.1:0-2769 GCA_052031355.1 Paracoccaceae bacterium | reverse complement strand
AATCGTGATGGCCGATGAGATGCGCCGCCCCTTCGCGCATCGCCTCCACGTCCAGCTCCTGCGGGACCTGCCAGACCAGCCCGTGATCATGCGTCGCCGGGGCGCGGCGCATCAGCAGCCGGAAAAGGTAATCTCGCCGGTTGGCCGAGAAACGGGCGTGAAACGCCTCGTCCACCCGCGCGCAAGCGGTGACGGCGACCGGCAGCGGCTTGAGGTGGTAGTTCAGCGCCTCGCTGAGGCGAAAGGGCGTCCAGTCCTTCGCAAGGTCGCAATGGGCCACCTGTGCGGTCGCATGAACGCCCGCATCGGTGCGCCCGGCGGCGGCGATCGTGTGCGGGCCGGGCTCCAGCCGGGCCAGCGCCGCCTCGACCGCGCCCTGCACCGAGGGCTGGTCCTTCTGGCGCTGCCAGCCGGCGAAGGGGGCGCCGTTATATTCGATGCGCAGGGCGTAACGGGGCATGGGGGCGTTCTAGCGGCTGGGGCGGCAATCTCAAGCCCCGCCCGCAAGCCTTGCCGGCCGCGCGGGGGCGATGCGCGCGGCGCGGGGCGAGGCGGGCCGCGGCGCGCACTGGTCAGCCCGCGCCCGCATCCCTATCTTGCAACCAATGGCCGGACGGGGCGTGCCCCCCGGGAACGGCCGCAGGCAGGGGGCAGCAGTGCGGATCACCACGATCGCCGACCAGATCACCCGCGGGACAAGCGGCGCCGGGCGCCGCCTGGGGTCGCTGATGTTCGAGCCGGTGATCCGCCTGGGCGTCACCGGCCTCAGCCGGGCGGGCAAGACCGTCTTCATCACCTCGCTGGTGGCCAACCTGCTGGACCGCGGGCGCATGGGCGCGCTGGCGGCGGCGGCGCAGGGGCGCATCGACGCCGCCTTCCTGCAGCCCCAGCCCGACGACACGGTGCCGCGCTTCGCCTACGAGCGGCACCTCGCCGCCCTCACCGGCCCGGAGCCCGCCTGGCCCGAGGGCACCTCCTCGATCAGCGAGCTGCGCCTGTCGCTGCGGCTGCGCCCGGCGGGGCTGCTGGCCGGGTTGCCGGGGCCGCGGGTGCTGCACCTCGACATCGTCGACTACCCGGGCGAATGGCTGCTGGACCTGGCGCTGCTGGAGCGCGGCTATGCCGATTGGTCGGCGCAGGTGCTGGCGCGCATGGCCCGCCGCGCGGCGCAGATCCCCGAGGCGCGCGCCTACCTGGAAGCCTGCGAGGCCGCGCCCGCCACGGGCTGGGAAGAGCCTCAGGCCGAGGCGCTGGCCGACGCCTTCACCGCCTACCTCGGCGCGGCGCGCCGGGCGGGGTTCCACGACCTCGGCCCCGGCCGTTTCCTGATGCCGGGGGACCTGGCCGGCTCGCCGGTGCTGACCTTCGCGCCGCTGCCCGAGGCGCAGACCCGCGCCCCCGCCCGCGGCAGCCTGGCGCGGGAGTTCGCCCGCCGGTTCGAGGCTTACCGCGCCGAGGTCGTCCGCCCTTTCTTCCGCGCCCATTTCGCCCGCATCGACCGGCAGATCGTGCTGGTGGACCTGCTGGCGGCACTGGAGGCCGGCCCCGAGGCGCTGGAGGATCTGCGCCTTGCCATGGCCGAGACGCTGGCCGCCTTCCGCCCCGGCACCAACCCGGTGCTGGCGCGCCTGCTGCGCGGCCGGCGGGTGGAGCGCATCCTTTTTGCCGCCACCAAGGCCGACCACCTGCACCACACCCAGCACCCGGCGCTGACCGCGCTGATCGAGGCGCTGACCCGCGACGCGGCCGAGCGGGCGCGCTTCGCCGGGGCGCGGGTGGGCGCGATGTCCATCGCCGCGCTGCGCACCACGGTCGAGGACCAGATCACCCACGCCGGCGCGCCGCTGCCGCTGGTGCGCGGGCGCATGGCCACGGGGCGGCGCGCGGCCTTCCACCCCGGCGATCTGCCGCAGGACCCGCGCCCGCTGCTGGCCGCCGCCCGGGCCGCGGCGGCGGAGGCCGGGCCCGAGGGCGCCCTCGCCGCCGCCCGCGCCGCCGGCTGGCCCGAGGATGGCTTCAGCGCCGGGCGGTTCCTGCCCGCGCCGCTCAGCCTGCGGCCCGGCGAGGGGCCGCCGCACATCCGCCTGGACCAGGCGCTGCAATTCCTGATCGGGGACCGGCTGTGACCCGCGCCCGCGCCCTTTCCCTGGCCCCTGAACGGGCCCCGCATGGCGCCCCGGCCCTGCCGCGCTGGCCCCGCCTGCCCGCCTGGCCGCGCCCCATGCGCGCCGCGCCGCGCCTGCCCCGCGGCTGGTGCCTGCGCCTGGCCGACCCGGCGGAGACCGCGCCGCTGGCCGCCCTCGTCGGCGCCGCCGAGGCGCGCGCCCCCTGGCACCCCGGCGCCCTGCCGCCGGAAGAACGCCGCGCCCTGCTGCATCCGCTGATCGACGCCGGGCGCATCCGCGTCGTCGCCGGCCCTTCGGGCCCCGCGGGCTTCCTGGCCCGGCGCGGGGCGGAGGTGCTGGCGCTTTACGTCGCGCCCGATCACGCCGGGCGGGGCCTGGGCCGGGCGCTGCTGGCCGAGGCGCAGCGCCGCGCCGCGCGGCTGACCCTCTGGGTGGCCGAGGCGAACGCCCCGGCCCGCGCCTTCTACGCCGCGCAGGGCTTTCGCATGCGCGCCCGCGGCGACGGGCGCGGCAACGAGTTCGGCCTGCCCGAATGGCGCTATGAATGGCGGCGTGACTGGCCGGCGCCCGGCGAGGCCCGGCGCGGCACCACGAGGGGAGGCTGAGCATGGCCCGCGGTCCGATCCTGATCGACCTGCCGGAC
>JBPEXR010000320.1:0-9152 GCA_052031355.1 Paracoccaceae bacterium | reverse complement strand
GCGGGGCGCGCCTTGATGTAGGCGGCCCGCTCCCAGGTGCGGCCGAGGCTTTCGTAGTAGGTCTCCGCCGCCGCCATGGCCATGCAGACCGGGGTGACCGAGGGGTCGGGCCGCAGCCGCAGGTCGGTGCGAAAGACATAGCCCTCGCCCGTCTGCTCCGACAGCAGGGCCGACATACGGCGGGTGGCGCGCACGAAGGCGCTGCGCGCCTCGTGGAAATCCTCCCGCGCGAAGCGGCTTTCGTCGAAAAGGCAGATGACGTCGATGTCGGAGGAATAATTCAGCTCTCCCGCGCCCATCTTGCCCATCGCCAGAACGACCATGCCGGCGGCATCCTCCAGCGCCTCGGGGCCGGCGCCGGGCAGCTTGCCGCGGCGGATCTCGGCGCCCAGCGTCTCGCGCAGGGCCAGGGCCACGGCGCGGTCGGCCAGCCGGGTCAGCGCGCCGGTCACCTCCTCCAGCGACCAGGCGCCGCAGAGGTCGGCCAGGGCGATCAGCAGCGCGGCGCGGCGCTTGGCCTGTCGCAGCGCGCTGGCCATGGGCTGGGCCTCGGCGCCGGCCTCCTCCAGCAGCGCGTCGAACGCCTCTTCCGGGGCCTCGAGGGCCGGGCCAAGCCAGTCCCCCTCCCGCGCGATCAGTCCGGCCAGATAGGGGCTGGAGCCTGCCGCCCCGGCGACCAGCTCGGCCATCTCGGGGCCCAGGTCCGGCAGGCGCGCGCACGCCTCGCGCCCCTGTTCGGGGTCGAAGGGAATGGGCATGCGGGTGGCGCGGGACGCGAGGCTCATGCCGGCAGCATGCAAGCGCCGCCCGCCGCCCGCAACCCGGCCCTTGCCTTTCGCGCGCCCCCGGGCGAGCAACGGGGCCAGCAACGGGGCCAGCAACGGGTCCGGGAAGAGGAGAGAAGCCGCCATGAGCAAGAGCCTTGCCCGCGTCGAGCGCGCCCTGCGGGACGCCGGCCTGCCCGCCGACATCCGCGAGGTCGGCCAGGCCCGCACCGCCGCCGAGGCGGCCGCATCGGTCGGATGCGCGCTGGACCAGATCGCCAAGTCGATCATCTTTCGCGGTGCGCAAAGCGGCAGCGCGCTGCTGTTCCTGACGGCGGGCGGCAACCGGGTGTGCGACAGCCGCGCGGCCGACGTGGCCGGCGAAGCGCTCGAGAAGGCCGATGCCGCGCTCATCCGCGCGCAGACGGGCTTTGCCATCGGCGGGGTGGCGCCGCTGGGGCATGTCTCGCCGATCCGCGCCTTCCTGGACCCGCGCCTGCTGGAGTTCGACACCGTCTGGGCCGCCGCCGGCACGCCGCGCCACGTCTTCCCGCTGGATCCGCACGTCCTGCCGCGCCTGACAGGGGCCACCCCGGCCGACTTCACCGCGCCGCGGACCGATTAAGCGAAGTTTTTCCGCAGGCCCGACAAGGGCTTGCACGATTTATGTTAAAAACGTTCACATGCGCTCTTGCGCCGGGGGCCCGGGCTACCGATCTATGTAATGTGAAAAGCATTCACATACCCGGATCGACCATCCAACCCAAGGAGACCCCGATGACCAGTGTCGCATATCATTCCGCATCCGCCAGTGCCCGCAACTGGTTCGGCCGCGCCGAAGACTGGCTGGATGCCCGTGGCCGCGGCGCCTGGATTGCCGCCATGGTGCTGGGCTACATCTTCTTCTGGCCCGTGGGCCTGGCCCTGACCTTCTACATGGCCTTCACCGGCCGGTTCGGTTGCCGCAAGGCGGCGCGTCGGGGCTTCACCATGGGCTCGTCGGGCAACAGCGCCTTCGATGCCTACAAGGCCGACACCCTGGCCCGCCTGGAAGCCGAGCAGCGCAACTTCGAAAGCTTCCTGGAGCGTCTGCGCGAAGCCAAGGACAAGGCCGAGTTCGACCAGTTCATGGAAGAACGTGCCCGCAAGGCGAAGGCCGCCGACCGCGATGACGAGGAAGCGGACGAAGACCCCGCCCCCGAAGGCGGCAAGGCCTGATCCCCGCCGGGGCGCCGCCCGCGCCCCGGTTTGCCACCCCGAAAACCACCCCAAGCGGGCCGCGCAAAGCGCCGGCCCGCTTGATCGCGGCGCCCCCGCCGCCCATCTTGAGCGGCAGCAGCCCCCGCGCCCGCCCAGCCCCCGACGAACGGAGCCCCTTATGAGTGAGACCAGCCCCTGGCGCCTCAGCGCCCACCCCGACCCGGATATCGCGCCGGAATTCTACGCCGACGTGCCCGTCAAGCGCCTGCTGGCCTGGGTGGTCGACGTGCTGATCGTGGCCGTGCTCTGCGTGCTGATCCTGCCCTTCACCGCCTTCACGGGGCTGTTCTTCTTCCCCGGGCTGATGCTGGTCGTCGGCTACATCTACCGGATCGCCACGATGACCGGGCGGTCGGCGACCTGGGGGATGCGGCTGATGGCGCTGGAGTTCCGCGACAGCGCCGGGCGGCGGTTCGACCTGGGCACCGCTTTCCTGCATGTCACCGGCTACACGATCTCCATCGCCTTCCCGCTGCTGCAGCTTGTCTCCATCGTGCTGATGCTGACGACGGCGCGCAAACAGGGGCTGACCGACATGATCATCGGCAGCGCCGCGCTGAACCGCCGCGCCGGTCTCTGACGATACGATACGGGCGCGCGGCAGGCCGAAACCCGCCGGGGCGCTGCGACGTTCACCAGGCGCCGCCTTCGGGCTTGGCCCGGGGCGGCGCCGTTGTTATCGTCCTAAGCCGAGCCACATTCGTACGAGACATGCGCCACACACTTCCCATAGCCCCGCAGTTCTACGTGACTGCGCCCCAGCCCTGCCCTTACCTCGAGGGCCGGATGGAGCGGAAATTGTTCACCGCGCTGCAGGGCGACGGCGCGGAGAAGCTGAACGACGCGCTGTCCAAACAGGGGTTCCGGCGCAGCCAGAACGTGCTCTACCGCCCCTCCTGCACCGATTGCGCGGCCTGCCTTTCGGCGCGGATCGATGTCTCGGCCTTCAAGCCCTCGAAAAGCCAGCGCCGGGTCATCAACCGCAATGCGCATCTCAAGCGCCGCATCACCTCGCCCTGGGCCACCGAGGCGCAGTACGACCTTTTCCGCGCCTACCTCGACAGTCGCCACGCCGACGGCGGGATGGCCGACATGGACGTCTTCGAGTTTGCCGCCATGGTCGAGGAAACGCCGATCCGCTCGCGGCTGATCGAATACGTCGGCGGCACGATGGAGGATGGCGGCAGCGCCGCCGGCCGGGACGAGCTGACGGCCGTCTGCCTGACCGACATGCTCGATGACGGGCTGAGCCTCGTCTATTCCTTCTACCAGCCCGACCGGCCGAAGGATTCGCTGGGCACCTATGTCATCCTCGACCATGTCGAGATCGCGCGCGAAGCGGGGCTGCCCTATGTCTACCTGGGCTACTGGGTGCCCGGCAGCCCGAAGATGGGCTACAAGGCGCGTTTCTCGGGGCTGGAGGTCTATATCGGCGGCCGCTGGGAAAAGATGCGCGACCCCGAGGATTACGACGCCGCAGTGCACCCGCTGTCGAACGACCCGATCGCCGAACAGGTGGCCAACATCACCCTGCCCGGCAGCCGCCCCGCCAAGGTGTGACGGCGCGTCCGGGGCGGGCGCATCTGCAAACTGCATCCCATTTCTGATTGATCGAAGCGCCGCCCCGACCGGGCGGTGTTTCGCGTGCTATGCGCGCCCGCGCCTACGCCACCCGGCCCAAAGCAAAAGGGCGCCCCGCGGGGCGCCCTTCGCTTGGCCCTAGCCCTGCCCCTAGTTGGGGATCAGCGCCGGCACGATGGTCACGATCGAGGGGAAGAACCACAGGATGCCCAGCCCCACGACCTGGATCAGCACGAAGGGGATGATCCCGCGGTAGATATGCCCGGTCGTCACCTCCTTCGGCGCCACGCCGCGCAGGTAGAACAGCGCGAAGCCGAATGGTGGCGTCAGGAAGCTGGTCTGCAGGTTCACCGCGATCATGATCGTCACCCATTTCGGGTCGAAGGTGCCGCCGTAGATCACCGGCCCGACGATCGGGATGACGATGTAGATGATCTCCAGGAAGTCCAGCACGAAGCCCAGCACGAAGAGCACCAGCATCACGATCAGGAAGACCTTGAACTCCGAATCGAAGCTGCGCAGGAACTGCTGGATGTAGTGTTCGCCCCCGAAGGAGATCACCACCAGGTTCAGCAGCTGCGAGCCGATCAGGATGGTGAAGACCATCGAGGTGACCTTGGCCGTCTCGCGCACCACCGGCGTCAGCACCGAGGTGCGGAACAGCACCCAGGCGGCATAGAGCAGGCCGAAGGCGGCGAAGAGGTAGGCCGCGTAGGCGACGAAGAAGGCCACCCAGCTTTCGAAGCTGACATCCTGGTTGGTGATGCGCAGATCGAAGTTGATGCCCACCAGGATCATGATCAGCACCGCGAAGGTCGCGCGGATGATGATCTTGCCCGAGCCGCCCTCGTCGCGCAGCTTGCGGTAGGCGGCCAGCATGATCGCCCCCGCCGCGCCAAGCGCCGCCGCCGGCGTCGGGTTGGTGATCCCGCCCAGGATCGAACCGAGCACCGCCACGATCAGCACCAGCGGCGGAAAGACGACGCGGATCAGCTCGTTCGTCGCCAACCGCTCGGACGCCTTGGCGCAGGCCCAGAGGGCCAGCCCCACCGGCAGGGCCAGCATCAGCCAGGCCGCCCCGGAGGAGGTGTTGGGCGCGATCAGGAAGGCATCGACCGCCAGCACCGCGATCAGCGCGATGCCCCCCGCCGCCAGCGGACGCGGCGAGGCGATGGGCGCCACGCCCCGTGCCACAGCCAGGATCAGCCCCAGGATCACCACGATGGTGGCGACCCCCGTGCCGATGGGTGCGGCGTTGGCCAGCTTCTGGGCGCGGGCTTCCTCGATCTGCTCGGGCGTCAGGCGCACGGATTCCGCAACGCCCCCGGCCTGGTCGATCGCCTCTTGCTGGGCCACGGCGGCATCCCAGGCGGACTGGCCGTGCAGCTCGATCATCGCCTCGCGGCATTCGGGGCCCACGTTGGTGCGCAGCGCCGCCGCCTCGCCGATGTCGGTGTAGCTGTCGACGTTCAGGCTCTGGTTGCCGATGAAGCCGGCCTGCGCCAGCAGCACCGCGCCGCCGATCAGGCCCGCGGGCACCAGCATGAACCAGGTCGTCGCCTCGCGGCGGGTGATGACCTGCGCGTTGGCCGCGCCCAGCTCCACCGCCGGCGCGCGGCTGGGATTGAAGAGCGCGTACCCGAAGGCATAGAGGGCATAGAGCGCCGCCAGCAGGATCCCCGGCAGCAGCGCCGCCTGGAAGAGCGTGCCGACGGAGACGACCGCCGGCTCGCCCAGGTAGGTCAGCGCGTCGGTGCAGCCCGCGGCCTGCGCGCGCTCTTCCTGCGCCGCGGAATAAAGGTCACCCGCCAGCGTGCCCAGAAGAACGATCACGATCGAGGGCGGGATGATCTGCCCCAACGTGCCCGATGCGGCGATCACCCCGGTCGACAGCTCGGGGCTGTAGCCGTTGCGCAGCATGGTGGGCAGCGACAGCAGGCCCATGGTCACCACCGTGGCGCCGACGATGCCGGTCGAGGCGGCCAGGAAGGCCCCCACCACCACGACCGAGACGGCCAGGCCGCCCGGCAGCGGGCCGAAGACGCGGGCCATGGTGGTCAGCAGGTCCTCGGCGATCTTCGAGCGCTCCAGCGTGATGCCCATGAGAACGAACATCAGCACCGCCAGCAGCGTCTCGATCGACTGGCCGGCCAGGACGCGCTCGTTCATGCGGTTCACGATGAAGGAGATGTTGCGGTCCAGCGCCACTTCCCAGCCCTGCGGGAAGACCGGCATGCCGACCCGTGGCAGGTCCGGGTACCTGAAGACCGATATGACCTCGTCCTTCACCCCTTGTCGCACCAGTTCGGCATATTCCGCCGAGCCGCGGTCGATCGCCTGGTGGATCAGCAGCCCCGCGCTGTCGAGCGCGGCGATGATGGCAAAGGAGATGGCGCCCGCGCCGGCGATGGCGAAGGCGACCGGAAAGCCTGAAAGAATGCCCCCGAAGAGGCAGAGAAAGACGATGATCAGGCCGATTTCGACCCCGTCCAATCCGAATAGCATGTCAACTGCCCCTGGTATTAGTGGGTGCCTTCATAGGCTTCTTCGCCCGGCCCCAGCGTGTCCTTGTCCAGATACTTGTCCTCGCTCGCCGGTCCCTCGCGCCATTCGAGGAAGGCGCGGTAGAAGACCGCGATGGCCTGCAGGAAGACCATGGCCGTGAAGGCCACGAGCAGCACCTTGAACAGGAAGTATGCGTCGAACCCGTTGGGCGAGAAGCCGATCGTCTCGACGTTCCAGCGCAGGGCGCGCGACTTGGCGACCAGGCGCTCCAGCGTGTCCGAGGCCGACGGGTTCGGCACGATCAGGTGGCGCCACAGGAAGAACCAGCCGTACAGCCAGATGATCACCGCCGTCGGGATCATGAAGAACAGCGCGCCGAACATGTCGATGATCTTGCGCGTCCCGTAGGAGACCTTGGCATAGACGAGGTCCACCCGCACGTGGCCGCCCTGCACGAAGGTGTAGGCCATGCACAGCGCCACCACCATCGCGTTGTAGAGCTTCAGCTCCTCGGCGTACCAGCTGATGTCCTTCTCCAGCGCGATACCGAAGCCGAAGGCCAGGTCGGGCCGCGCGAAGATGCGCTGCACGAAGACGATCAGCACCTGCTGGAAGACCATCAGAAGGCCGGCCCAGGCGAAGAAGCGCCCCACCGTGTTGGCGAACCCTTCCAGCACCCGCACGCAGCCCCACATGAAGCTGCGCTTCCACAGGCCGATCGCCGTGATGACCAGCGTCACCGTCAGGATGACAAAGAAAAACTCTTTCGATGCGCCGTAGTAGACGAAGCGCATGATCGCCGCCTTGTCGGACCAGTCGAGCCAGAGGCCCGGATGGGTCACCGCGTAGGCGAGGTTGTAGACCGACAGGGCAATGTTCTGCAGCACCCACAGAACGCCCTCTGCTAGACCGCCCAGAATACCGGTCAGGCTGGCACTCTCTTCGTTCATTGATCCCCCTCGCGCCACAGCCCGGCGCGCGTTTGCCCCTGTCCCCACAAGGGTGGACGGGCCGCGCGAAGGCGGCCCGTCCGGGTTTCCAAGCCCTGGCGCTTAGCCCAGCACGCGGTCGCGCTGCGCGGTGTAGGCGCCGGACGACTTGTTGATCCAGGCAGAGGATGCCTTCATCGAGGACATCGCGCTGTCGTAGATCTTCTTGTACAGTTCGTCGCCCAGGTTCTCGTCGTGGACGGCCTGGCTGGCCTGGCCGAAGGCATCCCAGACGGCGTCGGGGAATTCCAGAACCTTCACGCCGCCCGACTGCAGACGCTGCAGCGCCGCGCCGTTGTTGGCCAGGAACTGGGCCAGGTTCCACTGGTGGCACTCGGCCGCGGCGATCTCGATCACCTTCTGGTGCGCCGGCGACAGCTCTTCGAAGACGTCGCGGTTGGTCGCCACCGACAGGCCGGCGCCCGGCTCGTGGAAGCCGGCGGTGTAGTAGATCTTGGTGATCTCCTGGAAGCCGGCCTTCTCGTCCGCCCAGGGGCCGATCCACTCGGTCCCGTCGATCGCGCCCGAGGCCAGCGCCTGGTACACTTCCGAGCCGGGCAGGTTCTGAACGCTGGCGCCCAGCTTGCCCAGGGCCTTGCCGCCCAGGCCCGGCATGCGGAACTTCAGGCCGTTGAAGTCCTCGGGGCTCTTGATCTCTTTCGAGAACCAGCCGCCCGCCTGGGCGCCGGTGTTACCGCCGAGGAACGACTTCAGGCCGAAGATCTGGCCCAGCTCGTCGTGCAGCTCCATGCCGCCGTCGTGGTAGTACCAGTTGGCCAGTTCCTGCGCCGTCATGCCGAAGGGCACGGCGGTGAAGAAGGCATAGCCCGGGTGCTGGCCGACGAAGTAGTAGTCGGCGCCGTGGTACATGTCGGCCTGGCCGGAGGTGACGGCGTCGAAGACCTCGAAGGCACCGACGAGTTCGCCGGCGGCTTTCAGGTCAACGGTCAGCTGGCCATCGGTCATGGCAGTGATGTTGTCGGCGACGCGCTGCGCGCTGTCGTGCACGCCCGCCAGGCCACGGCCCCAGGTGGTGACCATGGTCAGCGTGCGCTTGCCCTGCGCGTAGGCCGGCGCGGCCAGCGTCGAGGCGGCCGCGGCGGTGCCGCCCAGTGCGGATGTTCTCAGAAACGAACGACGATCCATTATTATCCTCCCAATGGTATTCGGCGCCCGGTCTCTCCCCCGGGGCGCGGATCGCTTAAGTGGCCCAAGCCTAGCCCCCTTCATGCGTCAGCGGAATACCTACTAACACGTAGAAGCATGGCAAAAGGCACGGCCCTTTGGGGGGAATCGCCCCCCGGCCGGGCGCAGCGGGGTGTAGCCGCGGCGCCCGGCCTGCGCAAGAAAGTGTTTTGATTCGCGCGCCCAGCGGCATAATCGGTCGCCATGACGCCGCTTTTCCGCCGCCCGGTTCTGACCTACAGCCGCAAGCTGTTCCTGCTGGCCACCCTGCCCCTGCTTCTGGCGGTCGGCGCCATCGCCCTGCTGGTCGCCCACCAGGCGCGCGACCTGGCCACGCGCGAGATCGAGGCGATGGAGCGCCAGCTGATCGACGCCAAGAAGGCCGAGCTGCGCAACTACGTCACCCAGGCGCGCAACGCTTTCTACGACGTCTACGGCTCTGCCCCGCCCGACGACGAGGAGGCGAAGGAACGGGTGATGCAGATCCTCGCCGCCATGACCTACGGCGAGGAGGGATTCTTCTTCGTCTACGACTACGACGGGGTGAACCTGGTCAGCCCGCGCCAGACCTGGCTGATCAACCGCAACTGGACCGGAATGACCGATAGCGCCGGCACCCCGATCACCGACCGGCTGATCGAGATCGCCCGCGCCGGGGCGGGCTATCACAGCTACCTCTGGCCCAAGCCTTCGAACGGCGAGGAGGCGCGGATGGTCACCTACGTGCTGGGCCTGCAGGACTGGCGCTGGGCCATCGGCACGGGGATGTTCATCGACGACGTGCTGGCCACCGTCGCCCAGGCCCGCGCCGAGGTGGAGACGCGCGTTCAGCGCACCTTCCTTTACATCGGGGCCATCGCCTCGGTCG
>JBPEXR010000032.1:0-1937 GCA_052031355.1 Paracoccaceae bacterium | reverse complement strand
ACCGCCAGCAGCGCGGCCAGCCCGGCCCCGCCCGAGGGCGTCGTGCGCCAGCCGTAGGCCGCCAGAAGCGGCATGGCGGCGCGGGCGTCCTTCTCCGGGATCGCCAGGAAGACGTCGGCATCGCGCGCCAGCCCGGCCAGCGCCACTGTGGACGGCGTCTTGCAATCCAGCCGCCCCATGCAGGAGCCGCCCCCCGAGGCGGTGACGAGGTGCCCGGCCTTGATGCTTTCGGCCAGGCCGGCGGCCAGCTTCGGCTCGACCACGGCGATCAGCGGCGCGCGGCCCCAGTGCCGGCGGAAGACCCGCGCCAGCGCCGCCGCCATGCCGCCGACCCCGGCCTGCAGCATGATATGGCTGGGCGGGGCGGACATCGCCTCCACCACTTCCTCGGCCAGGATGTTGTAGCCTTCCATGATGTCCAGCACCGGCTCGACATAGCCTTCCTCGGCCATGTCGCTGAGCAGCCAGGCGCCGGTTTCCTGCGCGCGCTCGCGCGCCTCGCGCATGCTCTGGGCGTAGTTGTCGCCGTCGCGCAGCACCTCGGCCCCCAGGGCGCGCAGCCGCTCGGCGAAAGCTTCGGGAACGTCCGCGGCCAGCACGATCTCGGCCCGCGCGCCGAAGGCGCGGGCGGCGGCGGCCACCGCCATGCCATGGTTGCCCGCGCTGGCGGCGATGATGCGCAGCCCCTCCAGCCGCCCGCCGCGCGCCTGCGCCGCCTTGGCGATCGCGTGCCCCGCGCCAAGCGCCTTGAAGGCCCCCAGGCCCATGCGCCCGCGTTCATCCTTGATCAGGACCTCGGCCACCTCCAGGTGTTCGGCCAGCGCGCGGCTGCGGCCAAGCGGCGTCGGGGCGTTCAGCGGGCAGCGCGCCAGCAGGCGCCGCGCCGCGCCGGCATCCTCGCGCGGCTCCGGGGCGCCAAGCACCGCTTCGGGGCGCAGGCCGTGTCCGCGAAATGGGTTCTGGACGATCTGCATCGCGCCCTCCCTGGCACTGATTAAGCCCCAGCGCCCCCCGGCCCGTCAATCGCGCCGTGGGCTGGCGCGCCCCCCGCGCCCACCCCGTGCCCACCCCGTGCCACGCGCCGCGACAAAAGCCCCCGCGCCCTCTTTCGCAACCGCAGAGCATGCCGTATGAGACCCGCGAGCGGCAGAGCGAGGGATCACACGCATGCAAGAGCCGGCCATCACGCCCGAGCTGATCGAAGCGCACGGGCTCAAGCCCGAGGAATACCAGCGCATCCTGGAGATCATCGGCCGCGAGCCGAGCTTTACCGAGCTTGGCATCTTCTCGGCCATGTGGAACGAGCATTGTTCCTACAAGTCCTCGAAGAAATGGCTGCGCACGCTGCCGACCACCGGGCCGCAGGTCATCTGCGGGCCGGGCGAGAATGCCGGCGTCGTCGATATCGGCGACGGCCAGGCGGTGGTCTTCAAGATGGAAAGCCACAACCACCCCAGCTACATCGAGCCCTACCAGGGCGCCGCCACCGGCGTCGGCGGCATCCTGCGCGACGTCTTCACCATGGGCGCGCGCCCTATCGCCGCGATGGACGCGCTAAGCTTCGGCGCCCCGGACCACCCGCGGACGCGCGCGCTGCTGCACGGCGTGGTCGAGGGTATCGGCGGTTACGGCAACTGCTTCGGCGTGCCCAATGTCGGGGGCGAGCTGCGCTTCGATCCGGCCTACAACGGCAACTGCCTGGTCAACGCCTTCGCCGCCGGCCTCGCCGATGCGGACAAGATCTTCTATTCCGCTGCCTCGGGCGTCGGCATGCCGGTTGTCTACCTGGGCGCCAAGACCGGCCGCGACGGGGTCGGCGGGGCGACCATGGCCTCTGCCGAGTTCGACGATACGATCGAGGAAAAGCGCCCCACCGTGCAGGTGGGCGACCCCTTCACCGAAAAGCGCCTGATGGAAGCCTGTCTTGAGCTGATGGA
>JBPEXR010000319.1:0-11899 GCA_052031355.1 Paracoccaceae bacterium | reverse complement strand
GCGCACCTCGCGGCGAAAGACCGCGGCGACCGGGCTTCGCTTTTCGGCCGCGCGCCGCTACATCGCAGGTCAGGCAAGAAGGGGTGCTGCATGCTCGACGATCCGCTTTTCATGATCATGGCCGCCGCGATGCTGGCGGTGGTGGTGATCCTGGCCATTGGCATCAGCCAGTTCGGCAAGGGCGGCGCCGAGGCCGCCAAACGGTCGAACAAGATGATGCAGCTGCGCATCGCCGCCCAGGCGCTGGCGGTGGTGCTGATCCTTCTGTTCATCTGGATGCGCGGCGCGGGGGGCTGACCGATGGTGGTGCTGAACAAGATCTACACGCGCGGCGGCGACAAGGGCGACACCGCCCTCGGCAACGGTGCCAGGGTGCCCAAGGACGACGCGCGCGTCACCGCCTACGGCACGGTGGACGAGCTGAACGCCGCCCTCGGCGTGGTGCGCCTTTACACCTCGGACGAGACGGACAAGGCGCTGGCCCGCATCCAGAACGACCTATTCGATCTTGGCGCGGACCTCTGCACCCCGGGGCACGAGAATGACGCCGAGGCCAAGCATCCGCCGCTGCGGGTCTCGGACGCGCAGGTGGAGCGGCTGGAGGCGGAAATCGACGTGATGAACGCCGAATTGCAGCCGCTGCGCAGTTTCGTGCTGCCGGGTGGCTCGAAGCTTTCGGCGCATCTGCACGTTGCGCGCACGGTCGCGCGGCGCGCCGAACGGGAGGTGGTGACGCTGGCGGGGGTCGAAAGCGTCAACCCCGCCGCGATCCGCTACCTCAACCGGCTGAGCGATTGGTTCTTCGTCGCGGCGCGCATGGCCAATTCTTCTGGCAAGTCCGACATGCTTTGGGTACCGGGCGAGAACCGGGGCTGAAGTTCTAGCGCAGCGAGAATTTAGACGGTACGATCTCTGTATGTACCGTCCGAGGATACGCGAACTGCGCAAACGGAAGGGATTGTCGCAGAACGAATTGGCGCAGCGCACCGGGCTGTCGCCAAGCTATCTCTCCATGATGGAAACGGGGCAGCGCGAACTGTCGCCCAGCTGCGCGCGCAAAATCTCGCGTGCGCTTGAGGTCAGCCCTGCCGCGCTTGCGCACGGCGCCGACGGAACGGAAGCCAACCCCACTTCCTTCATGCTCACCATGCTGACCATCGCCGAGGAAGTGCCTGCGCAGGAGCGGGCGCAGCTGATGAGCTTCGGCGAGTTCCTCCTTCACCGCGCACGGGGGCGCCAACGCGCGGCCGAAGGCAAGACGGGCGGCTAGCCCCCCGGCTCCCACAGCTCGATCGGCGTACCTTCGGGGTCCTCCAGCCGGGCGAAACGGCCGGCGGGATGCGGTGGCTGGTCTTCCACCGCGATGCCTGCGTCGCGCAGCTTCTGCACCAGCCCATCCAGATCGCGGACGCGGAAGTTCAGCATGAATTGCTTGTCCGCCGGGAAGTAGTCGCTGCCTTCGGGAAAGGGCGCGAAGATGGTCGGCCCCTCGGCCTGGCGCCAGACCGGCGCCTCCATCGTCTGCGGGGCGGGGGTGACGCCAAGGTGGCGCGCGTACCATTCGGCCAGCGCCTGCGGGTCGCGCGCGCGAAAGAACAGCCCGCCCAGGGCTTCGACATGTGCCATTCGCGCCTCCCATCCTAGATTGTCGCGGGCGGCCGGCCCGGACCATCCCCCTATACCACGGGCGGCGCGCGGGCGGAACGCCGCGTCGGTTCGCGCTAACAGGTGATTTTGGCCTGTTTCTGCGCTGCACGAATGGCTAGAAACGCTGCGAGAACTTCGTGGGCGCCCCCGGCCCCACGTCAAACAAGGGAGATACACGCCGATGAAGGTCCTCGTACCGGTCAAACGCGTGATCGACTACAACGTGAAAGTCCGCGTGAAGGCGGACGGCAGCGGTGTCGATCTCGCCAACGTCAAAATGTCGATGAACCCCTTCGACGAGATCGCGGTCGAAGAAGCGATCCGCCTGAAGGAGGCCGGGAAGGCCGAAGAGGTGGTCGTCGTCTCCATCGGCGTGAAACAGGCGCAGGAAACGCTGCGCACCGCGCTGGCCATGGGCGCCGACCGGGCGATCCTGGTCGTGGCCGCCGACGACGTCCACCAGGACATCGAGCCGCTGGCCGTCGCCAAGATCCTGGCCAAGGTCGTCGAGGAAGAGCAGCCGGGCCTGGTGCTGGCCGGCAAGCAGGCAATCGACAACGACATGAACGCGACCGGCCAGATGCTGTCGGCCCTGCTGGGCTGGAGCCAGGCGATGTACGCCAACAAGATCGACATCGAGGGCGAGCACGCCGTGGTCAGCCGCGAGGTCGATGGCGGCCTTCAGACCATCAAGGTGAAGATGCCCACCGTCATCACCGCCGACCTGCGCCTGAACGAGCCGCGCTATGCCTCGCTGCCGAACATCATGAAGGCGAAGAAGAAGCCGCTGGATGAGAAGACCGCCGAGGATTACGGCGTCGACGTCTCGCCGCGGCTGGAAGTCGTCAAGACCGCCGAGCCGCCCGAGCGGGCCGCCGGCATCAAGGTCGAAAGCGTGGATGAGCTTGTCTCGAAACTCAAAGAAGCGGGGGCCCTGTAATGGCTGTTCTTCTGCTGGCCGAAGTGAACGACGGCGAACTGGCGCGCGATGCCACCGCGAAGGCGGTGACCGCGGCGAAGGAGTTGGGCGAGGTCACGGTCCTCTGCGCCGGGGCGAAGGCCCAGGCGGCGGCGGAAGCGGCCGCCAAGATCGACGGCGTGGCCAAGGTGCTGTGCGCCGAGGATGCCCTCTACGGGCACCGCCTGGCCGAGCCGGTCTCGCAGCTGATCGTCGACCTGGCCGGGGATTTCGAGCATATCGCCGCCCCCGCCACCACCGATGCCAAGAACATCCTGCCGCGCGTCGCCGCGCTGCTGGACGTCATGGTGCTGACCGATGTCTCCGGCATCGTCGACGGCGACACCTTCGAGCGCCCGATCTACGCCGGTAACGCGGTGCAGACGGTGAAATCCAAGGACGCCAAGAAGGTGCTGACCATCCGCACCTCGACCTTCGACGCGGCCGGCGACGGCGGCTCCGCCTCGGTCGAGTCGGTCTCCGCCGCCTCCGATCCGGGCCTGTCGGAATGGGTCGA
The DNA here is from genome assembly GCA_052031355.1 of Paracoccaceae bacterium. Classification (GTDB taxonomy): domain Bacteria; phylum Pseudomonadota; class Alphaproteobacteria; order Rhodobacterales; family Rhodobacteraceae; genus JBPEXR01. The sequence goes on along the minus strand of JBPEXR010000319.1, from coordinate 8,777 downwards.
GGACAAGGTGGCCGAAAGCGACCGGCCCGAGCTGACGTCCGCCGGGATCGTCGTCTCCGGTGGCCGCGGCGTCGGCTCGGAAGAGAACTTCGCCATGGTCGAGAAGCTGGCCGACAAGCTGGGCGCCGCGGTCGGCGCCAGCCGCGCGGCGGTCGATTCGGGCTACGCACCGAACGACTGGCAGGTCGGGCAGACCGGCAAGGTCGTGGCCCCGGACCTCTACATCGCGATCGGCATCTCGGGCGCGATCCAGCACCTGGCCGGGATGAAGGATTCCAAGGTCATCGTCGCGATCAACAAGGACGAGGAAGCGCCGATCTTCCAGGTTGCCGATTACGGCCTGGTCGCGGACCTCTTCGACGCGGTGCCGGAGCTGACCGAGAAGGTCTGACCGCCCGCCCAACCGAACAGGAAAAGGCCCGCCACCGGCGGGCCTTTTTCGCATCTGGCCGCGGCCGATGCCGGGGCGGCGCGTTCAGCCTGCCGGGTCCAGGAGCCGGCGCAGTGACCGCGACAGCGCCTCGGCCAGTTCCTCATGCGCTTGGGCGCCGGGCAACTCGCAAGCCGCGGCGCGTTCCCCGGCGCCGAAGATCATGCTTTCCAGCGCGGCATCCGTCGCCTCGGGGCTGGGCGCGAAATCAAGGCGCCCGGCGCAACGCGGCTCCAGCGCGGCGATCATCGCCTCGGTCACGAACATCGGCCCCGGCCCGGCGCCCCCCGGCCCAAAGCGCACCAGCACCACGGGGCGGTCTATGGCCTGCACCAGCGTGGCCATCCGCGCGCTCCAGGCGCTTTGCAGCTCGCTTCGCACCAGGTCGAACCGCTCGGCCCCGGCCTGCTGCAGCACCTGCATCAGGTGGCGCGTGTAATGCACCTCGGCGAAATCCACCTCCGGGTAGAGGGCGCACAGCCCTTCGCCGGCCGAGACGAAACGGTCGTTGTGGCGCGGGTGCACCTTGTAGAACCGGTTCGACATGTTCTGCGCGCCCATGACCTGCAGCACCACCGCCTGCGCCCGCGGCAGCATCTCCAGCAGCGCCGGCTCGCACATGATGGCGTCGAGCCCCGCGTTGATCCGCCCGAAGTTCACGCAGGCAATGCCCAGCCGCGCCTCGACGATCGTCGGGAAGGGCGAGGCGATGAACTTGCCATAGGTTTCCGTGCTGCCCAGGAAGGCCACGAAGCGGCCCGTGACATCGCGCTGCGGCCCGCGAAAGCTGCCGCGCAGGTTTTCGTATCGGCACGGGAAGTATTCCAGCGGCTGCGTGCCGCCGACGTCTTCGATGCTCATCACACCCTCCACATTTCACCCGCCCCCACCTTGCCAGGGACAGCTTGCAATTCCGTCAACGCGGGCGCGGTGCCCGCGCGTCAGGCGACCCTTGGCAAAGCCGCGGCCGGCAGGCATAAGTCCGTCCAGCCGAAAAAGGGGAAAACGCATGGAAATTCGTGTCGTCGGAGTCATCGGGGCCGGGCAGATGGGGAACGGCATCGCCCATGTGATGGCGCTGGCCGGATACGACGTGCTGCTCAACGATATCTCGGAAGAGGCGCTGGACGCGGCGCTGCAGCGGATCGACAAGAACCTCGACCGCCAGGTCAAGGGCGAGAAGATCACCGCCGCCCAGAAGGCCGAGGCGCTGGCCCGCATCAAGACCACGATGGAGCTGACCGACCTGGGCAAGACCGACCTGGTGATCGAGGCCGCCACCGAGCGCGAGGAAATCAAGCAGCAGATCTTCGACAAGCTGGTGCCGCACCTGGGGCCGGACACGATCCTGACGTCGAACACCTCGTCGATCTCGATCACCCGGCTGGCCAGCCGCACCGACCGCCCCGAGAAGTTCATGGGCTTCCACTTCATGAACCCGGTGCCGGTCATGCAGCTGGTCGAGCTGATCCGCGGCATCGCCACGGACGAGGCGACCTACAAGGCCTGCCTCGCGGTGGTCGAGCGGCTGGGCAAGACGGCCTCCAGCGCCGAGGATTTCCCCGCCTTCATCGTCAACCGCATCCTGATGCCGATGATCAACGAGGCGGTCTACACCCTCTACGAGGGCGTCGGGAACGTGAAGTCGATCGACGAGGCGATGAAGCTGGGTGCGAACCACCCCATGGGCCCGCTGGAGCTGGCCGATTTCATCGGCCTGGACACCTGCCTGGCGATCATGAACGTGCTGCACGAGGGGCTGGCGGATACCAAGTACCGCCCCTGCCCGCTGCTGACCAAATACGTCGAGGCCGGCTGGCTGGGTCGCAAGACCAAGCGCGGCTTCTACGACTACCGCGGCGAAACGCCGGTGCCGACGCGCTGAAGAAGGTCGTCTGAGGGCGATCGGTCAGAGCCTGCCGCAGCGCCGCCGAGGCGCGCGGGGGGCGCCGGGCTACATGTCTTCGCCGAAACGGTCGGCCACCAGCGCCTCGATCGCGTCGAGCAGCGCGTCGGCATCCTCGCCCGTGGTATGCACCTCGATCTCGCTGCCTTTCGCGGCGGCCAGCATCAGCAACCCCATGATCGAATCGCCCGAGGCGCTCATCCCGTCCTTGCAGACCTCGGCGCTGGCATCGAAGCCTTCGACCACCTCGACGAGCTTGGCTGACGCGCGGGCATGCAGGCCCTTTTCGTTGACGATCCGCAAACGGCGGCTGGTGCTGGTCTCGGCCATGAATGCCTCACTGCGAAGAAATGTTCTGGGAGTCTATGTATTTCCGACCCGCTTCCATGGCAGAGCGCACGGCGTCCGCCAACGGAAGATGGCGGCTTTTCGCCAGTTTGATCAACATCGGAAGGTTGGCGCCGTAAAGAATGCGGCGGTTCTCCGGCTGGCAGGCCCGCAACGACAGGTTGGAGGGCGAGCCGCCGAACATGTCCGTCACCAGCACCACGCCGCCGCCGTGGTCCACGGCATCCGCGGCGGCGCAGATCTCGTCCTGCTTGTGGCTTCGGTCGTGGTCCGCCTCGATCGAGATGGCCCGGATGCCCGGCTGCGCGCCGACGACGTGTTCGACCGCCGCCAGGTATTCCCTGGCCAGCCCGCCATGCGCCACGATCACAATACCGATCACGCCCGCTTCACCCCGCCTCGTTCGCCGCGGCATCGGCCGCCGGCGCGCTATCCGTCGCATCCTGCGGCTGCGCCGCCCCGGCGCGCCGCTCAAGTTCGCGGTGCCTTATAGACACCTGCCAGCCGCCCCGTGCAAGGGCCGCGGCAAAGGCTTCCGCAGCGGCAACAGAGCGGTGTTGCCCGCCAGTGCAGCCAAAGCCCACCGCGAAATGCGCCTTGCCCTCGTCCACGTAGGCGGGCAGCAGGAATTCCGCGAGGTCCAGCGCCTTCTCGAAGAAGGGCGCGAACCGCGGGTCGCTGCCCACGTAGTCCGCCACCGCCTTGTCCCGGCCGTCGGCGGCGCGCAGGCCGGCCTCCCAGTAGGGGTTCTGCAGGAAGCGGCAGTCCAGCAGCATGTCGAGGCCGTGCGGCAGCCCGCGCTTGTAGCTGAAGGAATGGACCGAGACCGCCAGCCCGCTGCCCGTCTCCGGCGCGAACCACTGGCGCAATTCGGCCCGCAGGTCGTGCGGCGTCAGGTCCGAGGTGTCGATCAGGATGTCGGCACCGGCGCGCACCGGGCCCAGCAGGTCGAACTCGCGCGCGATGCCCACCTCGGGCGTCTCGGCCGGGGCCAGCGGGTGGCGGCGCCGCGTCTCGGAGAAGCGGCGCAGCAGCACCTCGCGGTTGCAGTCGAGGAACAGCAGATCGCAGGCGATGCCCGGCGCGCCCGACATCTGCGCCACCAGGCCCATCAGCGCCTCGGTAGAAAATTCGCGGTTGCGCGCGTCGATCCCCAGCGCCAGCGGGCGCCCGTGCGGCGGGCCGTCCAGCAGCCGCGGCGCCAGGCTGACCGGCAGGTTGTCGATTGCCTCGAAGCCCAGGTCCTCCAACGCCGCGATCGCGGTCGAGCGGCCGGCCCCCGAAGGGCCGGTCACCAGCACCACGCGCTGCAGCGCGGGGCCGAGCGGGGGCAGCGTCATCTGGTCTTCCATGGTCATTCCTTACGTCCGCCCCTGAGATATTGCACCAGGGCCGCCGCAAAAGCCGCAGTCGTGGGATTGTGAAGCAAGGGAAGGGGCAGGTTCAACAGGCGGATCTCGCGGCGCGGCGGCAGGCGCTCGGTCTCGGCCTGGCCCATGTCCACGGCCAGCGCCAGCGGAACGGGGCCATGCGCCTCGGCGCCCAGCAGGCCGACGCCGCGCGCCTCGATCATGCCTTGGATCGCCGGCGGGGACGCGGCCATCAGGCGGCCCCCCTCGCGCCAGACGTGCGTGCGGTCATCGGCGACCAGCTGCGCGCCGAGGGCCATGAGTTGCAGCGCCAGGCTGGACTTGCCGCTGCCCGAGGGGCCGAGGATCAGCAGCCCCTGCCCGTCCAGCGCCACCGTGCTGGCATGCAGCACCTCGCCGGGGGCTTGGCCATGCGAATCCTGAATGCCTGGTTCCTGCCGCCCAGTTCCCTGCGCGTCGCTCCCCTGCGGGCCCGCGTCCGGCGGATCCCCCTCCCCCGGCGCCCGGCCCATGTCAGACCGGCAGGCCGACGACGAAGCGCGCGCCCAGCGGCTCGGAGGTGACGTCGGCCTCGGTCGGGCGGATGTTCTCGGCCCAGATCACGCCGCCATGCGCCTCGACGATCTGCTTGGAAATCGCCAGCCCCAGGCCGGAGTTGTTGCCGAAATCGTTCTCCGGGCGTTGCGAGTAGAAGCGCTTGAAGATCTTGGTCAGCGCCTGTTCGGGGATGCCGGGGCCGGTATCCTCGACCACGACCAGCACGCGGTTCTCGCGCCGGCGGGCCCAGACGCGGATCGCGTCGCCTTCCTCGCAGAAGGAGATCGCATTGGTGATCAGGTTGACGAAGACCTGCGCCAGCCGTGCCTCCAGCCCCTCGATCACCACCGGCCCCTCGGGCAGGTCGGTGATGAAGTCGATGCCCTTGCCGCGCGCTTCCTCGCCCAGGTACTGGCCCAGGTTGCCCAGCATCTTCAGCAGGTCGAACGGCTCCTGCTCTTCCTTGACCAACTCGCTGTCGAGGCGCGAGGCGTTGGAGATATCGCTGACCAGCCGGTCGAGGCGGCGCACGTCGTGGTCGATCACGTCGAGCAGCTTCTCGCGCTGGTCGTCGCGCTTGGCCACGCGCAGCGTCCCCACGGCCGAGCGCAGGCTGGCCAGCGGGTTCTTGATCTCATGCGCGACGTCCGCGGCGAATTGCTCGTTCGCGTCGATCCGGTCGTAGAGGGCGGCCACCATGCCCCTCAAGGCACCCGAGAGCCGGCCGATCTCGTCCGGGCGGGCCGTCAGGTCGGGGATGCGGATGCGCCCCGGCTGTACGCTGCGGCTGTCGCGGTCGCGCCCCAGCTCCGCCGCCGCGGCCAGGTCGGAAATCGGGTTGGAGATGGTCGAGGCCAGGACCATCGACAGGCCGATGGAGACCAGCGTCGCGATGGCGAAAAGCTGCAGCACGCGCTCGCGCTCCAACCGCACCAGCGCGTCGATCTGCCCGCCCGCGACGGTCAGCGCCACGGCGCCCAGCACCCGCCCGTCCCAGAGGATCGGCGTGGTGACCGCGTAGACCGCGCCGTCCGCCACCTCGATGTCGATGATCGACTGCGTGGCTCCGCCCAGCGCCCCGTCCAGGTTCGCGGCCAGCTGTTCGGCCAGCGGCGGCGGCACGTCGGACCAATCGGGCAGCAGCGAGACGACGCCGTCCCAGACCGTGCTCAGCGCGTCGAGGATGGGCGTGCGGCCCACGTCGGGGGCGGCCGCCGCGCCGCCCTCGCGCGCGGCCACCACGCGCCGCTCGCGGTCGAAGACATGCACGGTGACGCCGGCGCGCAGGTCCAGCCCTTCCAGCGTGCGGCGCAGCGGCAGGCTGCGCCCGGGCCCGCTTTGCGCCCGCGCGGCGGGGATCTGCGCCTCGAAGACATCGGCGATCAGCTCGGCCTCGCTGACGAGGTTGGCACGGCGCTGCGCCACCAGCGTATCGCGCGAGGCGTTCAGGTAGAGGATCCCGGCCGCCAGGACGTTCAGCGCGATCAGGTTGAAGGTGATGATCTTGCGCGTCAGCGGCGAGCGGCGCAGCGAGAACAGCCCGCGCCCGCGGCGGCGGGCCTGCAACTCGCGCTCCACCCCGTCGCCGGGGGCGATCCAGTCATCCCCCAGAACGACCTCCGCCTCGCGCGGCGGGGGCGCCGGGCGATCGGATGTCGCATCGCGACCGAAGATCCGTTCGGCCAAGGCCATGACCTATTCTTCGTTGTAGCGGTAACCGATACCGTAAAGCGTTTCGATGGCGGAGAATTCCGGATCGACCGAGCGCATCTTCTTGCGCAGCCGCTTGATGTGGCTGTCGATGGTCCGATCGTCGACATAGACCTGGTCGTCGTAGGCCACGTCCATCAGCTGGTCGCGGCTCTTGACGAAGCCGGGGCGCTGCGCCAGCGCCTGCAGCAGCAGGAACTCGGTCACCGTCAGCGACACGTCCTTGCCCTTCCAGGTCACCGCGTGGCGCAGCGGGTCCATGGTCAGCTGGCCGCGCGTCATGATCTTGGTCTCTTCGACCTCGCCGCGGGTGTCGCCCTCCATCGCTTCCTGGCGGCGCAGCAGCGCGCGGATCCGCTCGACCAGCAGACGCTGGGAGAAGGGCTTCTTCACGTAGTCGTCGGCGCCCATCCGCAGGCCCAGAACCTCGTCGATCTCGTCGTCCTTGGAGGTCAGGAAGATCACCGGCATCTGGGTTTTCTGGCGCACCCGCTGCAGCAGGTCCATGCCGTCCATGCGGGGCATCTTGATGTCGAAGACCGCCATGTCCGGCAGCTTCTTGTTGAACGCGTCGAGCGCGGCCTGTCCGTCGTTGTAGGTCTCGACCTCGAAGCCCTCGGCTTCGAGCGTCATGGCCACGGATGTCAGGATATTCCTGTCGTCATCCACCAAGGCTATCTTAGACATGGGATGGTCCCTCAACTGCTCTTATGCCTGATTTTTGCCATAGTATGCGCGGGCGGCCGCTGCACAATCAATCCCAAATGGGCGAATCACGGCCCATTGCCCAGCCATCGGACGTTATTAATCGTAACGAATGGCTAATATGTCTCACCTTCCTGTCGCGCATCGGAAAATTGGTGGCGCAAACACCGGCATGGTTGCGCTAACTGGGCGCGGCTTGCCTGTTCACCTCCTGAAACCGCGTGTTAAGACCGGGCCAGCGGGGCCAGCGCCGGCCGCGCGGGCGCCGGGGGGAAGCGGCGCCACATCGAAGACTGCCGCGCCGCGGCTACAGGAGCTTGCACGATGACATTTGGACGGGTGAACCCGCAATTCCGCCTCGAGGACCAGGGGATCGAGGGCTTGGGCAATGTCTATTACAACCTCGAGGAACCGGCGCTGATCGAGGCGGCGCTGACGCGCGGCGAGGGTAAGCTGGGCCAGGGTGGCGCCTTCCTGGTGACCACCGGCAAGTTCACCGGCCGTTCGCCCAAGGACAAACATGTCGTGCGCACCCCCGATGTGGCCGACCACATCTGGTGGGAGAACAACGCCGAAATGTCGCCCGAGGGGTTCGACGCCCTTCATGCCGACATGCTGGCCCACATGCAGGGCCGCGACTTCTTCGTCCAGGACCTGACCGGCGGCGCCGATCCGGCCTATGCCATCGACGTGCGCGTGGTGACGGAACTGGCCTGGCACGGGCTTTTCATCCGCCACCTGCTGCGCCGCCCGGACCGCGAGGCGCTGGATGGGTTCACGGCCGATTTCACCATCATCAACAGCCCCTCCTTCCGCGCCGACCCGGCCCGCCACGGCTGCCGCAGCGAGACGGTGATCGCGCTGAACTTCGAGAAGAAGCTGATCCTGATCGGCGGCACGGAATACGCCGGCGAGAACAAGAAATCGGTCTTCACGCTGCTCAACTACCTGCTGCCGGAGAAGGGCATCATGCCGATGCACTGCTCGGCCAACCACGCCCCCGGCAACCCGGTGGACACGGCCGTCTTCTTCGGCCTGTCGGGCACCGGCAAGACGACGCTTTCGGCCGACCCGGCGCGGGTGCTGATCGGCGATGACGAACATGGCTGGTCCGACCGCGGCACCTTCAACTTCGAGGGTGGCTGCTACGCCAAGACCATCAACCTCAACCCCGAGGCCGAGCCGGAGATCTACGCCACGACCTCCAAGTTCGGCACGGTGATAGAGAACATGGTCTTCGACGAGGAGACGCGCACCCTCGACTTCGACGATGACAGCCTGACGGCGAACATGCGCTGCGCCTACCCGCTGCACTACATCTCCAACGCCTCGGAGACGGCGCTTGGCGGGCACCCGAAGAACGTCATCATGCTCACCTGCGACGCCTTCGGCGTTCTGCCCCCGATCGCCCGGCTGACCCCGGCGCAGGCGATGTACCACTTCCTGTCGGGCTTCACCTCCAAGGTCGCCGGCACCGAGCGCGGCGTGACCGAGCCCGAGCCGACCTTCTCGACCTGCTTCGGCGCCCCCTTCATGCCGCGCCGCCCCGAGGCCTACGGCAACCTGCTGAAGGAAAAGATCGCCAAGCACGGCGCCACCTGCTGGCTGGTCAACACCGGCTGGACCGGCGGCGCCTACGGCACCGGCAGTCGCATGCCGATCAAGGCGACCCGCGCGCTGCTGACCGCGGCGCTGGACGGCAGCCTGGCAGAGGCAGAGTTCCGCAAGGACCCGAACTTCGGCTTCGACGTGCCTGTCTCGGTCCCCGGCG
>JBPEXR010000318.1:0-7562 GCA_052031355.1 Paracoccaceae bacterium | reverse complement strand
GAAGGCCCGCCGCGCGCTGGACGAGGCCGACGTGGTGATCCACGACCGCCTCGTCGGCGGCGAGATCCTGGAGTTGGCGCGCCGCGAGGCGCTGATCCTCGACGTGGGCAAGACCGGCTTCGGCCCCTCCACGCCGCAGGCCGAGATCAACCGCCTGATCGTCGAACACGCCGGCGCCGGGGCGCAGGTCGTGCGGCTGAAAGGCGGCGATCCGGCCGTTTTCGCCCGCCTCGACGAGGAGATCGAAGCCCTCGACGCCGCCGGCATCGGCTGGAACATCGTCCCCGGCATCACCGCCGCCTCGGCCGCCGCCGCGGCGATCGGCCAGGGGCTGACGCGGCGCGGGCGCAACGCCAGCCTGCGCCTGCTGACCGGGCACGACATGGCCGGTTTCGCCGACCACGACTGGCGCAGCCTGGCCCGCCCGGGCGAGGTCGCGGCGATCTACATGGGCAAGAAATCCGCGCGTTTCGTGCAGGGCCGGCTGCTGATGCACGGCGCCGACCCCGCCACCCCCGTGACCCTGGTCGAGAACGCCTCGCGCCCCGCGCAGCGCATCCTCGCCACAACCCTCGCCGACCTGCCCGCCGCGCTGGCCGCCGCGCGCATGGACGGCCCGGTCCTGACCCTTTTCGGCCTGGCGCCCCGCCGCGCCCAGTCCGCCATCGACGATCTGACGCAGAAGGAACGCGCCTGATGCCCAAGCCATTCACCCCCAAGGTGGTCACCGCCAATCACCTGCTCGAAGGTGATGTCATCTACCTTGCCGCCGACGACCGCTGGGTGCGCGATCTCGCGCAGGCCGAGGTGCTGACCGACGAGGCGCACGCGCAGCTGCGCCTGCTGCTGGGCGAAAGCCAGCCCGGCGTCGCGGTGGGCGTCTACCTTGCCGACGTCAAACTTGGCCCCGACGGTCCCGAGCCCGCGCATTTCCGCGAGGCCTTCCGCCGCGCCGGGCCCTCCAACTACTTCCACGGCAAACAGGCAGACCGTGCAGGAGCCGAAGAAAATGTATAAGTACAACGACTTCGACGCCGCCTTTATCGCGCAGCGCAACGCCCAGTTCCGCGCCCAGGTGGAGCGTCGCATCGCCGGCGCGCTCACCGAGGAGGAGTTCAAGCCGCTGCGCCTGATGAACGGCCTCTATCTGCAGCTGCACGCCTACATGCTGCGCGTCGCCATCCCCTACGGCACGCTGAACAGCCGCCAGATGACCCAGTTGGCGATGATCGCCGAGCGTTGGGACAAGGGCTATGGCCATTTCACCACCCGTCAGAACATCCAGTACAACTGGCCCCGCCTGCGCGACGTGCCCGACATGCTGGACGCGCTGGCCGAGGTGGAGATGCACGCCATCCAGACTTCCGGCAACACGATCCGGAACGTGACGGCCGACCATTTCGCCGGCGCCGCCCGGGACGAGATCGAGGACCCGCGCCCCTGGGCCGAGCTGATCCGCCAGTGGTCGACCGATCACCCGGAATTCCAGTTCCTGCCGCGCAAGTTCAAGATCGCCGTCACCGGCGCGCCGAACGACCGCGCGGTGACCCGCGCCCATGACATCGGGCTGCGCATGGTGCGCCGCGGCGGCGAGACCGGCTTCGAGGTGATCGTGGGCGGCGGGCTGGGCCGCACGCCGATGATCGGCAAGGTGATCCGCGACTTCCTGCCCAAGGCGGACCTGCTGCCCTACCTGGAGGCGATCGTCAGCGTCTACAACCTGCTGGGCCGGCGCGACAACAAGTACAAGGCCCGGATCAAGATCACCGTCCACGAGAACGGGATCGAGGCGATCCGCGACCGCGTCGAAAGCCGCTTTGCCGAGTTGAAGCCGCAGTTCGGCGAGGCGCCGATGGCGATCTTCCCCGAGATCGCCGCCGCCTTCGCCCCGCCCGCCTTTGCCTCCGGTCGCGACGCCGGCGCCTTCGAGGCCGCCCGCGCCACCGATCCGCTGTTCCGCGCCTGGTCCGACACCAATCTGACGCCGCACCGGCAGGAAGATCACGCCATCGTTTCGATCAGCCTCAAGGCGCATGGCGCGACCCCGGGCGATGCCACGGCCCAGCAGATGCGCGTCATGGCGGATCTTGCCGCGCGCTACGGCTACGACGAGCTGCGCATCAGCCACGAGCAGAACGTGATCCTGCCGCATGTGCACAAGGCCGACCTGCCGGCGGTCTACCGCGCGCTGCGCGAAGCGGGGCTGGGCACCGCGAACATCGGGCGCATCTCCGACATCATCGCCTGCCCGGGCATGGACTACTGCGCGCTGGCCACCGCCCGCTCGATCCCCATCGCCCAAGAGATCGCTACCCGCTTCGACGAGCTGAAGCTGGAGCACGAGATCGGCGAGATGAAGATCAAGATCTCCGGCTGCATCAACGCCTGCGGGCATCACCACGTGGGGCATATCGGCATCCTGGGCCTCGACCGCGCGGGGGTGGAGAACTACCAGATCACCCTGGGCGGCGACGGCACCGAGACCGCCGAGATCGGCACCCGCACCGGGCCCGGCTTCTCCGCCGAGGAGATCGTCCCGGCGATCGAACGGCTGGTCGGCGCCTACCTCGAGCACCGCGAGGGCCCGGAGGAGACCTTCCTGCAAACCTATCGCCGGCTGGGCATGGCGCCCTTCAAGGCCGCGCTCTACGACGAGGACGCCTCGGCCAAGGCCCGGCGGCGCACCCAGGCCCATGCCGCTTGATCGCGACGACGCGGGCCTGGCCGCGCGCGCCGCACGGCTGAACGCGCGCTACCGCCACCACGGCGCCACCGCCGTGCTGGAGGCCGCGCTGCGTGACCCCGAGGCCGGGCGGCTGGCGCTCGTCAGCTCCTTCGGGGCGGAATCGGTGGTGCTGCTGCACCTCGTGGCGATGGTGGACAACCGGCTTCCGGTCCTCTTCATCGACACGCAGATGCTGTTCGCCGAGACGCTGGTCTACCAGCAGGAGGTGGCCGAGCGGCTGGGCCTGCGCGACGTGCGGGTGATCCGCGCGGAAGCCGCCGAGGTGGCGCAGCAGGACCCCTACGGCGCGCTGCACCTGCGCGACCCCGACGCCTGCTGCGCCCTGCGCAAGACCCGCCCGCTGGAGACCGCGCTGCAGGACTTCGACGGCTGGCTGACAGGTCGCAAGCGGTTCCAGGGCGCCAGCCGCGCGACGCTGGAGTTTTTCGAGGCCGAGCCGGGCACCGGGCGGCTGAAGGTCAACCCGCTGGCCCATTGGGCGCCCGAGGACGTGCGCGCCTACATGGAGGAGAACCGCCTGCCCCGGCATCCGCTGGTGGCGCAAGGCTACCCTTCGATCGGCTGCCGGCCCTGCACCGACCGGGTGCGTCCCGGCGAAGACCCGCGCGCCGGACGCTGGCGCGGGCAGGACAAGACGGAATGCGGCATCCACCTGGTCGATGGCCGGATGGTGCGCCAAGGAGACGAGACATGAGCCAGACAGACAAAAGCACCGACAGCGCCACCGTGATCGTGCGCGACAGCGGCTTCGGCCCCGAGGACCTGACGCTTTCGCCCGTGCCGCTGGACGAGGCGCAGCCGGGCGCGGCGGCGATCGACGTGCCCTCCAGCGCCCAGCCAGAGGACCTGGCGCCCTTCCTGGCGCAGGCCCGGCTGATCCGCATCGACTTTCCCAGTTTCGCCGACGGGCGCGGCTTCACCCTGGCGCGGCTGCTGCGCCTCGCCGGCTACGCGGGCCGGCTGCGCGCCCACGGCCATGTCATCGCCGACCAATACACCATGGCGCGCCGCTCCGGCTTCGACGAGGTGGAGATCCCCGCCGCCCTCGCCCTGCGCCAGCCCGAAGAGCAGTGGATCTTCCGCGCCGACTGGGACCGCCACGACTACCGCGCCCGGCTGCGCGCGGGATAAGACGTCCGCGCGCCTTTTCACCCCTGCTGCGACCCGATAGAAGGGGCGGGACATCCCGCCATAGACCATGACCGAGCATTCCCCCGTGACCCAAGCCACCGCCCGCGCTGTTCCCACCCTGCCCGATGCCCAGACCGTGACCGAGGTCCGGCACTGGACCGACCGCCTGTTCTCCTTCCGGGTGTCGCGGCCGCAAAGCCTGCGTTTCCGCTCGGGCGAGTTCGTGATGATCGGGCTGCTCAAGGACGACGGCAAGCCGCTGCTGCGCGCCTATTCCATCGCCTCGCCCGCCTGGGACGAGGAGCTGGAGTTTTACTCGATCAAAGTGCAGGATGGGCCGCTGACCTCGCGCCTGCAGCACATCCAGCCGGGCGACCAGATCATCCTGCGGCCCAAGCCCGTGGGCACGCTGGTGCACGACGCGCTGCTGCCCGGCAAACGGCTGTGGTTCTTCGCCACCGGCACCGGCATCGCGCCCTTCGCCTCGCTGATCCGCGAACCGCAGACCTACGAGGATTATGACCAGGTCATCCTGACCCATACCTGCCGCGAGGTGGCGGAGCTGGAGTACGGCCGCCAGCTGGTCGAGCAGGTGCGCAACGACGAGATGCTGCGCGAGCTGATCGGCGACGGCCTCGACAAGCTTGTCTACTACCCGACCACCACCCGCGAAGAGAGCCCCAAGATGGGCCGCATCACCGACCTGCTGAAGGACGGCACATTGTTCGCGGATCTCGGCATCGACGGCCTGTCGCCCCAGACGGACCGGGCGATGGTCTGCGGCTCCATCGGGCTGAACAACGACCTCAAGGAGATCCTCGAAAGCCACGGGCTGCGCGAGGGCGCGAACTCCGATCCCGCCGAATACGTGGTGGAGAAGGCCTTCGTGGGCTGAACCGGCCCCGGCCACCGGCCACCTGGCATGAAACGCGGGCGTCCCTCGGGGGCGCCCGCTGCCGTTTCGCGCCTGCGCCTTCGCGTCAGACCGGGAAGCCGTGCTGGCCGATAAGGGTCCAGATGTCGCGGTTCAGCTGCTCCAGCCGGGCGATGCACTGGTCGATGTTGGATTCCTCGGCCGCGGTCACCGGCTCCAGCTTGCCCATCCGGATATCCTCTTTCCGGTCCTGGATGCGCATCATGATGGTGTTGATGCCGCCGCCGGGGTCGAAGGAATAGATGCAGTGATTGTACTTGTTGCGCAGCGCCGCCTCGCGCACCAGCGCGCCGGTCACCTCCAGCACTTCGTGGCGCAGCGACTTGTCCACCTGCGGCAGCTTGGCCAGCCGGTTCACAAGGTCGACCCGCGCCCGCGTGGTGTTGAGCGTCAGGAAGATCACCACCGCCACGTCCTTCTCCACCCGCGCCAGCCCGGCGATCAGGTGCACCAGCAGGCTTTCGGTGTTGGTCCAGGCATAGTTCAGCCGGCCGACCCGCAGCAGGATCGCCTGCAACTCGCGCCCCGCCTTTTCCTCGGCCTCGGGGGTCATCGGGGCGGTCATCGCGCCTCCTAGCTGCCCCGAAGGGCCAGGAACTTCATCGCCGCCTCGGTCCGGTTGCGGACCTGCAGCTTGGTGATGATGTGGTGGATGTGCAGCTTCACCGTGTGCTCCGAGACATCGAGGGCGGCGGCGATCTGCTTGTTCTGCAGCCCCTTGGCCAGAAGATGCGCGACTTCCGTCTCGCGCAGGGTCAGCGGGCTGGAAAGGCCCGGGGCCGCCGCCTCTGCCGCCGGAGCGAGCGCGGTTTCCGGCGGCGTCTGGGCAACCGGCGCCACCGGTGCGACGGGCGCGGCCGGCACGTCCCCGGGTGCGGGCGCAATGCCTTCCGGCGCCACGATCGCGTCCGGCCCCGGCGGGGCGGCCACGGCAGGCGGTGCGCCCTCGCCCGCGACCTTGCCCGCGTCCACACCTGCGCCCTTGCCGGCCGCGCGGCGGCTGTCGAGCAGCAGATCATGCGGGAAATACTTGCCGCCGCTGGCCAGCAGCCGCACCACCGACAGCCAGATGTCGATGGCCAGGTTCATGGGCAGAAGGCCGCGCAGGTCGATATCGGCATCCAGGACCGGCAGCAGCGCGCGCGCCTCGGCCGGGTCGGAATAGGCCAGCGCCAGGCCCGGCGGCTCGTGCCCCGGATCGCGCTTGCGAAAACGCTCGGCAAAGCGGCTATAGCGGGCGCTGTCGCCGCCGAAGAGCGCCGAGTAGACGATCAGCAGCCGCGTGCCCGCGCCGGCCTCCCCGGGCGCCCCCGTCTCGAGCGCGGCGAGATAGTCGTCCACGCAGGCGTAGCGCACGGGCCGCAGCTCCGGGCAGACCTGTTCCATGTTGCGCAGCAGCGTGTCGGAAAACCATTCGCGCGGACCGGCGAATACGATCTGATCCCGTTCGGGATCGACAACCGGCTGGATCTTCCCGATCCGGCCGGACCCCTCTTCAAAATGCATCATCACTTCCCCCCAGAAATAGATGCTATGCAAAATTGACAAAGCGCGCCCGTAAGCAGGCAGGCCTATTTGATATGGCTTGACGCGCGGGGCGGAAATTTCCCCGGAAACGTCGCAGAATGGCCCCGCCGAAAACGCCCGAAATATGGGCGACGGGGCGAAGGATTATCGGTCGGTTTAGAGAAAACCAATCCTGCGGGTAGCCGTGCTAGATCGAATGATTAACATCCCCCCCACAGGTCTTGCACAACTCTGTCCACATGCGTGACCCGACCCGGTGACCATACCAAAATATTTAGATTCTGTTAAGCCACGTTGGCCCCGCCGGCGGTTTGGCGCCGCCCCAGGCGCGCCGTCGCACACAGGGGCTGGGGAAAAGTTAACGAAAAATTAATGACCTACCGGCGCCGTTGCCGCGCGGCCACATGATCTAAATCCATTCGCTAACTATTTTCGCCCCCCCTTTTTCGCCAGTCTTTCGAGGCTGCCGCGTCAACGCGTGGGCCGTGGAAACACCGCCCGCAAAAAGACCGGGGGACGAGTCGGTCTTGGTTTGGCACGCGCTGCACCGGATCGTGGGAAAGGGGGAAAATCTGATCCGAGAAACACTCGATAGCATTATTGCGTCCAGCGAATACAACATTCGCGCGCAATAGTTTTCTGTAAAAAATCGCAAGTTCGGTAATGGCCACTTTGGATAGATCGGTGGCACGCGAACTTGTCTTTCGGGAGAGAAGACATGGCTGGACATCGTGGACACCACCTCTTTGGCCTGCAGGGACAACTGCAGGGACAACTTCAAGGACAGGGCCAGGGGCAACTCCAGGGCCAGGGCCAGGGACAACACCAGGGCCAGGGCCAGGGTCAGCACCAGGGTCAGCATAGCGAGAACCTGAACCTGAACGGGAACGGGAACCTCGGGCTGAACGGAAACGGCAACCTGAACTGGAACGACACCACCGGAACCTCGAACGGCAACGGTACTGGTAACGGAACCGGCAACGGCACCGGGAATGGCACCGGCAACGGCACTGGTAACGGCACCGGGAACGGGACCGGCAGCGGCACCGGCGCGGCAACTTCCAATGCCGGGTCCAACTCGAACGGGACCGGAACTGGTACCGGGACCGGCAATGGCAACGCCACCGCCAATTCGACGGGGATGAATACCAACAACAACGGTAATTCGAACTCGAACTCCAACTCCAACACCACGTCCAATACCAGCACGAGCAATTCGTCTGG
>JBPEXR010000317.1:0-6745 GCA_052031355.1 Paracoccaceae bacterium | reverse complement strand
AGGAAGGCGCGGTTGAGGTAGATCGTCAGGATCTCGTCCTTGGAGTAGCGCGCCTCCATCGCCATGGCGTAGATGGCTTCCTTCACCTTGCGCCACAGCGAGCCTTCGCGGCAGTCGGCCTCGTACTCGCGTTCGTTCTTCCAGACCTCGGGGTCGTATTCCACGCCCAGGCACAGCAGTTTCGCGGTCTGCTGCGTGATGGTCGAGCCGCCGTGCCCCGACAGCGGCCCGCGCCCTTCGCGCAGGTTGATGCGGATCGCGCCCAGGATGCCGCGCGGGTCGATCCCGAAGTGGCGGTAGAAGCGCTTGTCCTCGGTCGCGATCACCGCGTTGCGCAGGTGCGGCGAGACGGTCTCGGCGTCGATCGCGCCGCCGAACTGGTCGCCGCGCCAGGCGAAAACCTCGCCCTCGCGGTCGAGAAGCGTGACCGAGCCGCGCGCGCGGCCGTCCAGCAGCGTCGTGGGGTCCGGCAGGCGCATGTACTGGTAGGCGACGGCCAGGGCGACCAGCAGCATGACCACCAGCGCCGAGGTGGCGCCGATGCGCCAGATCAGCCGCATCAGCCAGCCGAAGAGACGCCGCAGCGGCCCGCGCTTCCTGGCCGGCGGGCCGGATTTGCGTGCGCGCCGGGGTTTGCGCGGCTTGCGCGGCGACTCGCCCCCGTAACGGCGGTCTGCGACCAGCGGCTTTTTCCCGCGTCGTGAATTGCCCATCGTTCCTGCCTGCTGCGCCTGCTGCTGTGCCATGCGGACCATAGCGGTCCCGCGGGGCAATGTTTAGGGCGCGCGGCGCCGCGCCGCCACAGGGGGCGCCGGAATTTATGCAGATCGCGGAAAGATGGGTGAATTTTTGTGCAAACGCCCATGGGCGGGGCATTGCCGGGCCCCCGCGCCTTCCCTGCGCGCCGCCGCGCCGCCTTAGCTGTGGGCATCGGCGGGCCCGTCCCGCGCTAGCGAAAGGCGAATGCGATGAAAATGATCGTGGCGGCCATCAAGCCCTTCAAGCTGGAGGAGGTCCGCGCCGCGCTGACCGAGATCGGTGTCGGCGGGATGATGGTGACCGAAGTGAAGGGGTTCGGCGCCCAGTCGGGCCATACCGAGATCTACCGCGGCGCGGAGTATTCCGTGACCTTCCTGCCGAAGCTGCGGCTGGAGCTGGCAGTGGCGGCGGACATGGCGCAGGCGGTGGTCGATGCCATCCGGCGCACCGCCCACACCGGCAAGATCGGCGACGGCAAGATCTTCGTGCTGGACATCGAACAGGCGGTGCGGGTGCGCACCGGCGAACTGGACCTCGCGGCGCTGTGACGGCGCGATTGCTTCAAAGGACATCCCCATGACGACACGATCCACCCTTTCCGGCGCGCTGGCGCTGGTCCTGCTGCCCGGCATGGCCGCGGCGCAATCCGAGCCCGGCATTGCCGCGGCGACGGACACGGTATTCATCCTCAACTCGCTGCTGTTCCTGATCGGGGGCTTCCTGGTCTTCTGGATGGCCGCCGGTTTCGCCATGCTGGAGGCAGGGCTGGTGCGCGGCAAGAACGTGACCATGCAGCTGACCAAGAACATCTCCCTCTTCAGCTTCGCGGCGATCATCTACTACCTCGTGGGCTACAACCTGATGTACCCGCTGGGGGACTGGGCCGTCTCCGGCGTGCTGTCGAACGTCTGGGGCGCCGCGGTGCTGGAGGCGGTGGGCGTCACCGCCGAGGCCGCCGATGACTACGGCTATGCCTCCACCGGGTCGGATTTCTTCTTCCAGCTGATGTTCTGCGCCACCACCGCCTCGATCGTCTCGGGCACGTTGGCCGAACGGATTCGCCTCTGGCCCTTCCTGGCCTTCACGGTGGTTCTGACCGGCTTCATCTACCCGCTGCAGGCCAGCTGGAAATGGGGCGGCGGCTTCCTGGACGGCGCGGGCTTCCTGGATTTCGCGGGCTCCACCGTGGTGCATTCGGTGGGCGGCTGGGCCGCGCTGACCGGGGCGCTGATCCTCGGGCCGCGCTTGGGCAAGTTCAAGGACGGCAAGACCGTGCCGATGCCGGGCTCGAACCTCAGCCTCGCGACCCTCGGGACCTTCATCCTGTGGCTCGGCTGGTTCGGCTTCAACGGCGGCTCGCAGCTGGCGATGGGCACCGTGGGCGACGTGGCGGACATCAGCCGCATCTTCGCCAACACCAATGCCGCCGCCGCGGGCGGGGCGATCGCTGCGCTGGTGCTGACGCAGAGCCTTTACCGCAAGCCCGACCTGACGATGGTGCTGAACGGCGCGCTGGCGGGCCTGGTGTCGATCACCGCCGAGCCGCTGACCCCGTCGCTGGGGGCAGCCACGCTGATCGGCGCCGTCGGCGGGGTGATCGTGGTGATGGTGGTCCCGATGCTCGACCGCCTGAAGATCGACGACGTGGTCGGCGCCATCCCGGTGCACCTGGCTGCCGGCATCTGGGGCACGCTGGCCGTGGTGCTGACCAACCCCGACGCCAGCCTGCTGACGCAGCTTTACGGCATCGCGGTCGTCGGCCTCTTCACCATCGTCGCCTCGGCCCTGGTGTGGCTGGCCCTCAAGAGCCTCGTCGGCCTGCGCGTCGACGAAGAGGCCGAGGTCAACGGCCTCGACATGACCGAACTGGGGATGGAGGCCTACCCGGAGTTTTCCAAGATCTGACAGGCGCTTCCAAAGCAACTAATCGGCCCGGGCATGTCCCGGGCCGTTTTTGTCGCCGGTGCAGCGCCGCGCGGCTTTCAGAATCAGGGGCGCGAATGCTAGGTCTTGGGGTATGACACAGGCAGAACGCAATATCGGCGCAGAATCCGCCCGCCCGGTGATCCGCCAGCTGGACGAGGCGGCGATCAACCGCATCGCCGCGGGCGAGGTGGTGGAACGCCCAGCCTCGGCCGTGAAGGAGCTGGTGGAGAACGCCCTCGACGCCGGCGCGCGGCGCATCACGGTGGAGATCGCCGACGGCGGCAAGACGCTGATCCGCGTGACGGACGACGGCTGCGGCATCGCCGGGGACGACCTGCCGCTGGCGCTGTCGCGCCATGCCACCTCCAAGATCGACGGCAGCGATCTGCTGAACATCCACACCTTCGGCTTTCGCGGCGAGGCGCTGCCTTCGCTGGGCGCGGTCGGCCGGCTGACCATCGCCAGCCGTCCCGCGGGCGCCGAGGCGGGCGCGCAGATCGAGGTGAACGGCGGCCGCATGGGCGAGGTGCGCCCCGCGGCCCTGAACGGCGGCACGGTGGTGACGCTGCGCGATCTTTTCTACGCCACGCCGGCGCGGCTGAAGTTCATGCGCACCGACCGGGCCGAGGCGCAGGCGGTGGCCGAGGTGGTCAAGCGGCTGGCCATGGCCGAGCCCTTCGTCACGCTTGCGCTGCGCGATGTCTCGGGCGGCGGCGAGGGGCGGGTGGTCTTCCGCGCCGAGGCCGAGAACGGCGATCTTTTCGACGCGCTGCACGCCCGGCTGGGGCGGGTGATCGGCCGCGATTTCGCCGAGAACGCCCTGCGCATCGATGCCGAGCGCGAGGGGCTGCGGCTTCTGGGCTACGCCGCGCTGCCGACCTATTCGCGCGGTTCGGCGGTGATGCAGCACCTTTTCGTCAACGGCCGCCCGGTGAAGGACAAGCTGCTGATCGGCGCGCTGCGCGGGGCCTACGCGGATTTCCTCAGCCGCGACCGCCACCCGGCGGCGGCGCTTTTCATCGATTGCGACCCGTCGGCGGTCGACGTGAACGTGCATCCCGCCAAGTCCGAGGTCCGCTTCCGCGAGCCGGGGCTGGCGCGCGGTCTGATCGTCTCGGCCATCCGGCACGCGCTGGCGGAGGCGGGGCACCGCGCCTCGACCACCGTGGCCGGCGCGACGCTGGGGGCCATGCGCCCGGCCTCCGCGCCCGAGCCGGGCGCCGCGCGCGTCTACCAGATGGACCGCCCGGCGCCGGGCGGCGGGCGCGGCGCCGGGCCGGCATACGCCCCGCAGCCCGCCCCGCAGCCGGGGTTCGCCGAGCTGGGCGATGCGCCCTCCGGGCGGCTGGGGGTCGAGGGCTGGGCCGCGCAGGACGCGCAGGGCACCGAGGTTCTGGAGCCGGAGACCGCGGCCCCGGCCGCCGAGAGCTATCCCCTGGGCGCCGCCCGCGGCCAGGTGCACGAGAATTACATCATCGCCCAGACCGCCGACGGCATGGTGATCGTCGATCAGCACGCGGCGCACGAGCGGCTGGTCTACGAGAAGCTGAAGGCGCAGATGGCCGAACGCGGCGTCGCCGCCCAGGCCCTGCTGATCCCGGAGATCGTGGAGATGTCGGAAGGCGATTGCGCCCTGCTGATGGAAGCGGCGGAGGACCTGGCACGCCTTGGCCTGGTGATCGAGCCCTTCGGCGGCGGGGCCGTCGCGGTGCGCGAGACGCCCGCCCTGCTGGGCCGGGTCGATTGCAAGGCCCTGCTCGCCGACATCCTGGACGAGATGGCGGACCAGGGAAGCTCGGCCACGGTGCAGGAGCGTCTCGACGCGATCCTCAGCCGGGTGGCCTGCCACGGCTCCATCCGCTCCGGCCGGCGGATGCGCGCGGAGGAGATGAACGCCCTGCTGCGCGAGATGGAGGCCACGCCCCATTCCGGCCAGTGCAACCACGGCCGCCCCACCTACGTGGAACTGAAGCTTTCGGACATCGAGCGCCTTTTCGGGCGCAGCTGATCAGATCCGCAGGAAGGGCTGCACCAGCCGCGGCAGCAGCCCGCTGAGGCGCAGCGGCGCGTCGGTGGCCGCCAGGCAGATGCAATCGGCGCCGATGTCGGCGATGGGCACGTGGTGGTCCGCCTCGTCCGCCACTTCGACATCGCCGGGGCCGAAGCGGACCTCGCCATCGTGGAAGGCGCCCTGCAGCACCAGCGTGATCTCGGTCCCGCGGTGGCCGTGGTCGGGCATCGCGGTGCCGGCGGGGATATGCAGAAGCCGCGCCCGGGCGCCGCGGGCGGTGGGCAGGATCGCCTGCCGCACGCCCATGCCCACCGGGCGCCAGCGGACCGCGTCCAGCCCGCCGCCGACGTATTCGGCCAGCGGTTGCGGCAGGCCCGCGGCACCGCTGCGGCGCGGGCGCTGGGCGCTGCCTTCAGCCTCCGCGCTGCCGCCTTCGCGGATGCGGCGCAGGGTGGCGGCAAGATCGGGCGCGGGGGCGCCGGGCGCCGCGGCGTTTTCGATCAGCGCGCCGCCAAGCGTGTCGAAGGCGCCAAGCTGCGCGCGGCAAGGGTCGCACATGGACACATGCGTCGCGATGGCCAGGCTGAAGGCCTCGGGCAGGATGCCGGCGCTGTATCCCATCAGCAGCTGGTCGGTGGGGTGATGCGTGATCGCGGTGCTCATAGCGGGCGACTTTCCTTCATGGCGTGGCGCAGGCGGTCCAGGGCCAGCCGAATACGTGACTTGATGGTGCCCAGCGGCAGGCCTGTCTCCTGCGCCAGTTCGCGGTGCGAGAGATCGCCGAAGTAGGCGCGCTCGACCAGTTCGCGCTGGGCCTCGGGCAGGGCGCGCAGCGCCTCGGCCAGGGCCCGGCTTTCCTGGGCGAGGCCCAGCGTGTCCTCGGGGGGTGCGGCGGCCTCGGGGCCCCAGGGCAGCTCTTCCGGCTCGGGGCGGCGGTCGCGGCGCAGCGTGTCGATGCGCTTGTTGCGGGCGATGGTGAAGATCCAGGTCGCGGCGGTGGCGCGCGCCGGGTCGAACAGCGCCGCCTTGCGCCAGAGGGTCGCCATGACGTCCTGGGTGCAATCCTCGGCCATGCCCGGCGGCGTGCCGGAACGGATGAGGTAGCCCTTCACCCGCGGCGCGAAATGGGCGAAGAGCCGGGCAAAGGCCGCCTCGTCCGCGTGATCGCGGATCGCGGCAATCTCTGCCACCCATTCGGCGTGCTGGCGCCCGGACGCCGGCGACTTTCGCATATGGGCCCCCCGTTGCACCGCGTCGCGGCCCCGCGGCCGCGGCGGCGCCGCGGCTGTCTTGGTTGTCTCGCATGCTCGGGTGTCGGTCAACATGGGCGTGTTACGCGGCCCGCGCGCCGCTGGATCACAAATTCGCACAGGCGCCCTGCGGGTTCTTTTCGATCCGGGCGCGGCCCGGCGCCGTATTGCCTGCGATTGACCCGCGAACGGAGCCCCGACAGATGCCATTCGAACAGACCCCGCCCCGCCGGAAGATCGCCGTGATCGGCGGCGGCATATCCGGCATGGGCGCCGCGCACCGGCTGGCCGACCACCACGACGTGACGCTGATCGAGGCCGAGCCGCGGCTGGGCGGGCATGCGCGCACGGTGATGGCGGGGCGCAACGGCGACCGGCCGGTGGACACCGGTTTCATCGTCTACAACCAGGCGAACTACCCGAACCTGACCCGGCTTTTCGCCGACCTGGAGGTGCCGGTCGTCAAGTCGAACATGAGCTTTGCCGCCTCTGTCGGCGGCGGGCGGCTGGAATACGGGCTGGCGGGACCCGGCGCCCTTTTCGCGCAGCGGCGCAACATCGGCAACCGGCGGTTCCTGGGCATGATCCGGGACATCCTGCGCTTCAACAAGCGCGCCACCGGGCTGGCCCGGCGCGGCGAGATGACGGTGCGCGAGTTCCTGGAGCAGCTCGGCACCGGCGCCTGGTTCCGCGACTACTACCTGCTGCCGCTTTCGGGCGCGATCTGGTCGACGCCCAAGGAGGGCATCCTCGATTTTCCCGCCAAGGCCATGGTGCAGTTCTTCGAGAACCACGCCCT
>JBPEXR010000316.1:0-3743 GCA_052031355.1 Paracoccaceae bacterium | reverse complement strand
GTGCCGCGGGCTTTGCCTCCACCACCAAGTCGGCGCGGCTGCTGCTGCAATCGCTGATGCTGGGCCTGGGCGCCTACCTGGTGCTGCGCGGCCAGTTGACCCCGGGCGCGATGATCGCCGGCTCGATCCTGCTGGGCCGGGCGCTGGCGCCGGTGGAGATGCTGCTGAACCAATGGCCAATGCTGGCCCGCGCCCGCCGCGGCTGGACCGCCCTCGGCGCGCTGCTGCAGGCCGTCCCGCCCGAGCCGGAGCGCCTGGCCCTGCCCCGCCCCGCCGCCAAGCTGGAGGTGCGCCAGCTGACCCTGGTCCCCCCGGGCGAGACGCAGGCCGCGCTGCGCATGGTCTCCTTCGACCTGGCGCCGGGCCAGGCGCTGGGGGTCATCGGCCCCTCGGGCGCCGGCAAGTCCAGCCTGGCGCGGGCGCTGGTCGGCCTCTGGGCCCCTGCCGGGGGGCGGGTGCGCCTAGACGGGGCCAGCCTCGACAGCTACGCGCCGGAGGTGCTGGGCCGTCTGGTCGGCTACGTGCCGCAGCGCGTCGCCCTTTTCGACGGCACCATCGCCCAGAACATCGCCCGCCTCGACGCCGACCCGGACCCCGAAGCGGTGGTCGCCGCGGCCCGCGCCGCCGCGGCGCATGATCTGATCCTGCGCCTCCCGCAGGGCTACGACACGCCGATCTCCGCCGCCGCGCCGCGGCTCTCGGGCGGGCAGATCCAGCGGATCGCGCTGGCCCGCGCGCTTTACGGCGACCCGGTGCTGGTGGTGCTGGACGAGCCCAATTCCAACCTCGACGCCGAGGGCAGCGAGGCGGTGAACCAGGCGATTCGCGCCCTCAAGGCGCGCGGCGCAGCGGTGCTGATAATGGCGCACCGTCCCGCGGCGATCCACGAATGCGACCTGCTGATGGTGCTGGACGGCGGCCAGCGCGCCGCCTTCGGCCCGCGCGACGAGGTGCTGCGCCAGACCATCCAGAACCACCGCGAGATCGCGCGCGGCGCCAGCAGCGGCGCGGGGAGCCTGCGATGAGCGTCGCCTCCTCCCCGCCGCTGGGCGCCCGTGGCCCGGTGCTGACCGGCCTGCTGGCGTTGGTGCTGCTGCTCGGCGGCTTCGGCACCTGGGCCGCGGTGACGGAGATTTCGGGCGCCATCGTCGCCCCCGGCCGCGTCGAGGTGGATCGCAACCAGCAGGCCGTGCAGCACCCCGACGGCGGGGTGGTGGCGGAACTGGCGGTGGACGAGGGCGACCTGGTCGCCGAGGGCGATCTGCTGATGCGCCTCGACCCGGCGGAGCTGCGCTCGGAGCTTGCCATCGTCGAATCGCAACTGCTGGAGTTGATGGCCCGCCGCGGCCGCCTCGAGGCCGAGCGTGACGATGCCGACACGCTGGAGTTCGACCCGCTGCTGCGCAGCCGCGCCCGGGACAACGCCGAGATCCGCGACCTGATGGACGGGCAGCAACGCCTTTTCGACGCGCGCCGCGAATCGATCGCCCGCGAGGCCGAGCAGTTGGAGAAGCGCGCCGCCCAGATCGCCGCCCAGGCCGAGGGCATCGCCGCCCAGCAGGAATCGCTGGCCGAGCAGATCGCCCTGATCGAGCAGGAGCTGGGCGACCAGCAAAGCCTGCTGGACCGCGGCCTGGCGCAGGCCACCCGCGTGCTGGCCCTGCGCCGCGAGAAGGCCCGGCTGACCGGCACGCTGGGCGAGCTGGCCGCCCGCCGCGCCCAGACCGAGGGCCGCGCCACCGAGATCGCGCTGGAGATCCTGAAGCTGAAGACCGCCCGCCGCGAAGAGGCGATCACCCGCCTGCGCGACCAGCAGTTCCGCGAGCTGGAGCTGGCCGAGCAGTTCCGCGCCCTGACCGAACGGCTGGCGCGGCTCGACATTCGCGCCCCGGTCTCGGGCGTGGTGCACAACCTGGCCGTGGTCGGGCCGCGCGCGGTGATCCGCGCCGCCGATCCGGTCCTCTCGCTGGTGCCGCAGGACCGCCCGCTGGTGATCGCCGCGCGGGTGCAGCCGATCAACATCGACCAGGTCTATCTTGGCCAGGAGGTGATCCTGCGCCTCACCGCGCTGGACCAGCGCCGCACGCCGGAGCTGCGCGGCGAAGTGGTGCAGATCTCGGCCGAGACCTTCTACGACGAGGCGACGCGCGCGCCCTACTACCGGGCCGAGATCATCCTGCCCGAGGGCGAGATGGCCCGCCTGCCCGAGGGCACCGCCCTGGTGCCCGGCATGCCGGTCGAGGCCTTCATCCGGACCGAGGACCGCACCCCGCTGGCCTATCTCGTCAAGCCACTGGCCGATTACTTCGCCCGCGCCTTCCGCGAAAGCTGATGGGCCTTTCCGAAGCGGCGCAACGGCGCTAGCGTCCGCCGCGACACTGCCGCCGCGAAGGAGAGCGCCATGAGCCACGACATCGAAGCCCGCCTTGCCGAACTGGGCGAGACCCTGCCCGACGCCCCGGCCCCCGCGGCCAACTACGTCCCTTACGTCCAGGTGGGCGATCTGCTGCACGTCTCGGGCCAGATCTCGATGAAGGACGGGGCGCTGATCACCGGCAAGCTTGGCGCCGATCTGGATGTCGAAGCCGGCGCCGCCGCCGCCCGCGCCTGTGCGCTGTCGCTGCTGGCGCAGGTCAAGGCGGCCTGCGGCGGGGACCTGTCGCGCCTTCAGCGGGTGGTGAAGCTGACCGGCTTCGTCAATTCGACCCCCGAGTTCACCGATCAGCCCAAGGTCATCAACGGCGCCTCCGACGCGTTGGTCGAGATCCTGGGCGAGGCCGGCCGTCACGCACGCTCCGCCGTATCCGCCGCGGCGCTGCCGCTGGGCGTCGCGGTGGAGGTCGAAGGCATCTTCCAGATCGCATGACCGCCCTGCCGCCCGCCTTCCTGCGCGCGCCGCTGGCGCACCGGGCGCTGCACGACGTGACCCGCGGGCGGCCCGAGAACAGCCGCGCCGCGATCCGCGCCGCGATGGACGCCGGTTACGGGATCGAGATCGACCTGCAGCTTTCGGCCGATGGCGAGGCGATGGTCTTTCACGACTACGACCTGGCGCGGCTGACCGGCCGCGCCGGCCCGATCCAGCGCTGCAGCGCGCAGGAACTGGCGGGGATCGCCCTGCTGGGCGGCGACGGCGAGGGCGTGCCGCGCCTGTCGGAGGTGCTGGCCCTGGTCGCCGGCCGCGTGCCGCTGCTGATCGAGGTGAAGGACCAGGACGGCGCCATGGGCGCCGCCGTCGGCCGGCTGGAGGCTGCGACCGCCCGCGCGCTGGACGGGTATCCCGGCGACGTGGCGCTGATGTCCTTCAACCCCCATTCGGTGCGCCAGCTCAAGGGGCTGGCCCCGGCCCGCGCCCGCGGCCTGACGACCTGCGCCTGGCCCGACTACGACTGGCCGCTGCTGCCCCGCGGCACGCGCGAGCGGCTGGCCCGCATCCCCGATTACCGCGCGGTCGGGGCCAGTTTCATCAGCCACGAAACGGTGGACCTGGGCAGCCCGCGGGTCGCCCAGCTGAAGGCCCGCGGCGCCGCGATCCTGACCTGGACCTGCCGTTCGGCGGCGGAAGAGGCACTGGCCCGCAAGGTGGCCGACAACGTCACGTTCGAGAACTACCTCCCGGCGCTTGGCGCTTGATCGTGCCGCCGCCGGACCCAGATATGCCCAAGAACCGGGGCAGGGCGCATGACCGATGACGTGATCGAAATCGAGGTTCTGGGCAGCCTCACCGACATCGCGCCCGCCGA
>JBPEXR010000315.1:0-3798 GCA_052031355.1 Paracoccaceae bacterium | reverse complement strand
ATACCGGTTCCGATGGCGAAGGGACTGGGGCCGAAACGCCCGCCTCCGAGGAGGCGTCCACAGAGGAAGCGAGCGAGGCCGCCGGCCCCCCGGACCCCATGGAAACGCCTGCCTGGGAGGCGCTGGAGGCGGATGAGGCGGCGCATCAGGCCTGCCTGTCCACGCTGCGCGACCTCGGGGCGGACTTCACCCCGGCAGAGCCCGTCAGCGATGCGGAGAACCGCGATTGCGGCATCGCCCGGCCGATCACCCTTTCGCAGGTTCTGCCCGGCGTCGCGCTGCGCCCCGCGGCGGAGATGCGCTGCCCCACGGCGCTGGCGCTGGCGCGCTGGACGCGCGACTTCGTGCAGCCCGCGGCGCAACGGCTGGAGGGGCGCGAGGGGCTGGCGGCCATCGCGCATGGCTCCGCCTACGTCTGCCGCAGCCGCAGCTCCGGCGCGCGCCTGTCGGAGCATGCGCTGGGCAATGCCCTCGACGTCATGGGGTTCGTCTTCGGCGACGGCTCGACCATCCCGGTGGAGCCGCGCGAGCGGACCGGCACGATGGAGGAAAGCTTCCAGCGCGCGGTGCGTCACGCCGCCTGCATGGAGTTTACAACCGTCCTCGGCCCCGGCACCGACGCGGCCCACGCCGACCATCTGCACCTCGACATCAAGGCGCGTCGCGGCGGCTTTCGCCTGTGCCAATAGGCAAATTGGGCCGGGTCAGAGCCGCAATCAGTACCCGTTGCGGCTGACGGTGTTGACCATTTCCAGCAGCTTCGGGCCAAGCTCGTTCTCCAGCCGCTCGCGCGGCAGAACGTAGGCCGGCCCGCCCAGGTTGAAGCACAGAAGCGGCGCGTCGCCGCGCGGCGCGCGGTAGGGCACGGCGATGGAATGCACGTCGGACTGCCATTCGCGGATATTGGCGTAAAAGCCGCGCTCGGCGATCTGGCGCTGGGCATCCTCGATCCCGTCGCGGATGCGCGGCCATTCGGCGCCGTAGCGCGCCTCGGTCCGGGCCAGGATCTCGGCCCGTTCCTCGGGCTCGCAGGCGGCGATATAGGCGCGCCCCATGGCCGAGCGGGCCAGCGAGATGCGCGAGCCGACGTTCAGCTGCAGCGAGATGACCCCGGCCGAGCGCGCGCAGGCGACATAGGTCATGGCCACGTCGTCGCGCCCGCCCAGCGCCACCAGCACGCCGTCGCCGCATTCATCCGCCAGCCGCTGCATGTAGACCTGCGCGGTCTCCAGCACGCGCATCCCGCCCAGGCAGGCGTAGCCCAGCGACAGCACGGGCACCCCCATGCGGTAGCGGCCGGTGCCTTCGTCGTAGACCAGGTAGCCCAGCCGCAGCAGCGTGAAGGTCAGCCGCGAGATGGTGGAGTTGGGCAGGCCGGTGCGTTCGGCCAGCTCGCGGTTGCTCAGCCCGGCGCGGTCGGAGGGCTTGAAGGCGCGCAGCACGTCCAGCCCGCGCTGCAGCGAGGTGACGAACTGCCGGTCGTCCCCGGCGTCCGGGGCGCTGGCGGCCGGGTCTGCGGATCTCTTTCTCACGTCGGTCGGTCCTCGTTGGAAACGGGGGGCGGGCGGCCGCCGGGCGGGGCGACCGCGCGGTCAGAACACGGGCGCCGCCCGCGGGTCAAGGCTGTTGGCGCGAACAGGCGGCGGGGGCAGGGGGCTGCGCCGCTCATGGCGTGCCCGCCGGGGCGATGGGGCCGGCCGGCGCGCCCGCCTCTTTCGCGGCCTCGCGCGCCGCAAGCTCGCGCCACAGCACCTTGCCGGCGCCGGACTTGGGCAGGCTGGAGGCGATCTCGACCAGGCGCGGGCACTTGTAGGCGGCCATCTGCGCGCGGCACCAGTCGATCACCTCGGCCTCGGTCAGGTCGGCCGCGCCGGGGGCGGGCACGACGACGGCCTTCACCGTCTCGCCGCGGCGCGGGTCGCGGGCGGCGATCACGCAGGCCTCGGCGATGCGCGGGTTGTGCAGCATCAACGCCTCCACTTCCGCCGGCCAGACCTTGAAGCCGGCGGCGTTGATCATCCGCTTCACCCGGTCGGTCATGAAGAAATAGCCCGCCTCGTCGCGCCAGCCGATGTCGCCGGTGCGGAAGAAGCGCTGGCCGTCCAGGGTGATGAAGGCGGCCTCGGTCGCTTCGGGGCGGCGCCAGTAGCCCTGGAAGACCTGCGGGCCGCGCAGGACGATCTCGCCGGTCTCGCCCGGGCCCAGCTCCCGCCCGTCGTCGAGCGAGAGCACCCGCGCGTCCACGTCCCAGACGGGGATGCCGAGGCATTGCCGCTTCGGCGCCTGCGGCGGGTTGATGTGCGTCGCGCCCAGGGTTTCGGACAGCCCGTAGCCTTCGATGTAATCGAGGCCGGTCATCGCCTTCAGCCGCGCGGCGATCGCCTCGGGCATGGCGGCGCCGCCGCCGCCGATGGCGGTGAGGCTGGACAGGTCGTAGCTGGCGAAATCCGGGTCGTTCACAAGGTCGATCGCCATGGTCGCGATGGAGCGCCAGCGGGTCACCCGGTGGCGGGCGATCAGCGCCGCGGCCTGGGCGCGGTTCCAGCGGGTCATGGGCACGATGGCCCCGCCCGCGTAGATCGGCCCGTTCATCGCCGCCTGCATGCCCGTCACGTGGAAGAAGGGCAGGACGGACAGGTGCACGTCGCGCTCGTCCATCGGGTTCCAGACGACGCTGCCGACCGCCGTGGCCTGGGCCGCGCGGTGGATGTGCATGCACCCCTTCGGCTGCCCGGTGGTGCCCGAGGAATAGGGGATCACCGCCAGATCGTCCGGGCCGGCGCGGTGCGGGCCCGGCACGTGGCCGGCCGCCAGCGCGGCGCGCCAGGCGGTGACGCCCGCGCCGCCAAGGCCCGCGTCGGTCTGCGCCGCCAGCGCCTCGGGCAGGGGGATCGGGTCGGCGGGGTCCGCCATGTCCGCATAGGCGCCGGCCAGGACATGCGCCAGTGCCCCCTCGTCCAGCAGCGGGCGGAACTGGTCCAGCACCTCGGTGCCGCAGATCGCCAGGCGGGCGCCGGTGTCCTGCGCCAGGTGGCGCAGCTCGGCCGTGCGGTTCATCGGGTTGACGGGCACCACCGCCGCGTCGGCGCGCAGGATGGCGTAATAGGCGATGACGAACTGGGGCGAGTTCTGCATGTCCAGCAGCACCGGCGCGCCCTTCTCCACCCCTTGCGCGGTGATCCAGCCGGCGAGGCGCTCGACCGCCTCCAGCAGGGCGGCGTAGGTCAGGCTGCGGCCGTGGAAGTGGATCGCCGGGCGCTGCGGCACCCGGGCCGCGCTGGCGGCGAGGTTGCCGAAGAGGCTGCGCTCCGGCAACTCCAGCCGATGGGGCACGCCGGGGGGCCAGGCGGGGCTGCGGATCATGCGGTCCTCCTTCCATCGCGGGGCGGGCAGGCGCGGGCGCGGGGGTGGCGGGGCGTCATGTCCCGGCCTCCGCCGCCTGCCAGTAGGGCGCGCGCAATTCGCGCTTCAGCACCTTGCCGATGTCGGAGCGGGGCAGCGCCTGGCGCAGCTCGACCCCCGAGAGGCGCTGCATCTTGCCCAGCCGCGCGTTCGCCCAGTCGCGGATCGCACTCGCGTCGGGCGCAGGCCCTTTGCGCGGCACGACGAGGGCCAGCGGCGTCTCGCCCCAGGTGGCGCTGGGCACGGCGATCACCGCGACGTCGGCGACGTCAGGGTGGTCGCGCAGCACCGCCTCCAGATCGCTGGCAAACACGTTGAACCCGCCGGAGTTGATCATGTCCTTCGCCCGGTCGGAGAGGTGTAGGAACCCCTCGGCATCCAGGTGCCCCATGTCGC
>JBPEXR010000314.1:0-5908 GCA_052031355.1 Paracoccaceae bacterium | reverse complement strand
GGGGGGG
Organism: Paracoccaceae bacterium; assembly: GCA_052031355.1. Taxonomy (GTDB): domain Bacteria; phylum Pseudomonadota; class Alphaproteobacteria; order Rhodobacterales; family Rhodobacteraceae; genus JBPEXR01. The sequence goes on along the minus strand of JBPEXR010000314.1, from coordinate 5,901 downwards.
GGGGGGGGGGGGGGGGGGGGGGGGGGGGGGGGGGGGGGGGGGGGGGGGGGGGGGGGGGGGGGGGGGGGGGGGGGGGGGGGGGGGGGGGGGGGGAAATCCTGGCATCTTCGATGTGAACGAAGCGCTCTACCACTGAGCTAATCACCCGTGGGAGCGGCTTTTAGCGCCCCTTCGGGCGCCATGCAAGGGGGTCTGTCCCGGAAATTCGCCGCCCGCGGCGGGGCGCCTGCCGGGGGCGCGGCGCGGGCCGCCCGGCCCGGCGAAAAGCGCCCCGGATACGCGAAAGGGCGCGCCCGAAGACGCGCCCTTCTAAAGGTCCGTTGCGGGCCGCTTAATGCGCCGTGGCGCCGGAGCCCTCGCCCTTCTCGCGGCGCGCCAGGGCGGCGGCCTCGGCGGCTTCCTCGGCCGCGGCCTCGTCCCATTCGATCGGCTCGGGCTCGCGCACCAGCGCGTGCTTGAGCACATCGTCCACGTGGCTGACGGGGATGATCTCCAGCCCCTCCTTCACGTTGTCGGGGATCTCGGCCAGGTCCTTCTCGTTCTCCTGCGGGATCAGCACCGTCTTGATGCCGCCGCGCAGCGCCGCGAGAAGCTTCTCCTTCAGCCCGCCGATGGCCAGCACGTTGCCGCGCAGCGTCACCTCGCCGGTCATGGCGATGTCCTTGCGCACCGGGATCTGCGTCAGCACCGAGACGATCGAGGTGACCATCGCCACCCCGGCCGAGGGCCCGTCCTTGGGCGTCGCGCCTTCCGGCACGTGGACGTGGATGTCCAGCGTGTCGAACCGAGGCGGCTTCACCCCGATGCGCGGCGAGATGGACCGCACGAAGCTGGAGGCCGCGTCGATCGATTCCTTCATCACGTCGCCCAGCTTGCCGGTGGTCTTCATCCGGCCCTTGCCGGGCAGGCGCAGCGCCTCGATCGACAGCAGATCGCCCCCGACGGAGGTCCAGGCCAGGCCGGTGACGACGCCGATCTGGTCTTCCTTCTCGGCCAGGCCATAGCGGAACTTCTTCACGCCCAGGAAGTCGTCCAGGTTGTCGGCATCGACGCGCACCTGCGTCGCCTCGCCCTTGACGATCTTGGTCACCGCCTTGCGGGCCAGCTTCGCGATCTCGCGCTCCAGGTTCCGCACGCCCGCCTCGCGGGTGTAGCGGCGGATCATCTCGTTCAGCGCCTCGTCGGTGACCTCGAACTCGTCCTTCTTCAGGCCGTGGTTCTTGACCTGCTTGGCCAGCAGGTGACGCCGCGCGATCTCGCGCTTCTCGTCCTCGGTGTAGCCGGCGAGGGAGATGATCTCCATCCGGTCGAGCAGCGGCCCCGGCATGTTGTAGGAGTTCGCCGTGGTCAGGAACATCACGCTGGAGAGGTCGTATTCCACCTCCAGGTAATGGTCGACGAAGGTGCCGTTCTGCTCGGGGTCCAGAACCTCCAGCATGGCCGAAGCCGGATCGCCGCGGAAGTCCTGCCCCATCTTGTCGATCTCGTCGAGCAGGATCAGCGGGTTGGTCGTCTTGGCCTTCTTCAGCGCCTGGATGATCTTGCCGGGCATGGAGCCGATGTAGGTCCGGCGGTGGCCGCGGATCTCGGATTCGTCACGCACCCCGCCCAGCGAGATGCGGATGAACTCGCGCCCCGTGGCCTTGGCGACCGACTTGCCCAGCGAGGTCTTGCCCACGCCCGGAGGGCCGACAAGGCACATGATCGGGCCCTTCAGCTTCTTCGAGCGCTGCTGCACCGCGAGGTATTCGACGATGCGCTCCTTGACCTTGTCGAGGCTGTAGTGATCGTCGTCGAGGATCTTCTGCGCGCGGCCCAGGTCCTTCTTGACGCGGCTCTTCACGCCCCAGGGGATCGAGAGCATCCAGTCCAGGTAGTTGCGCACCACCGTGGCCTCGGCGCTCATCGGGCTCATGTTCTTCAGCTTCTTGAGCTCGGCCTCGGCCTTCTCGCGGGCCTCCTTGCTCAGCTTGGTCGCCTTGATGCGCTCTTCCAGCTCGGCGACCTCGTTCTGGCCGTCCTCGCCGTCGCCCAGCTCCTTCTGAATGGCCTTCATCTGCTCATTCAGGTAGTACTCGCGCTGGGTGCGCTCCATCTGGCTCTTGACGCGGGTCTTGATCTTCTTCTCGACCTGCAGGACCGACATCTCGCCCTGCATCAGGCCATAGACCTTCTCCAGCCGCTCGGAGACCGAGAGGGTTTCCAGAAGCTCCTGCTTCTGCGTCACCTCGATCCCCAGGTGCCCGGCCACCAGGTCGGCCAGCTTGGCGGCCTCGTCGGTTTCGGAGACGGCGGACAGCGCCTCGTCGGGGATGTTCTTCTTGACCTTGGCGTAGCGCTCGAACTCGGTGGTCACGGTGCGCAGCAGCGCCTTGATCGTGTCCGGGTCGCCCGGCACCTCGGCCAGGTACTCGGCCCGCGCCTCGAAGAAATCCTCGGTGCCCAGGTATTCGGTGATCTTCACGCGGGCGACGCCCTCGACCAGCACCTTCACGGTGCCGTCCGGCAGCTTGAGAAGCTGCAGCACGTTCGCCAGCACGCCGGCGTCGTAGATGCCGCTGGTCTCGGGATCGTCCTCGGAGGGGTCGATCTGGCTGGCCAGCAGGATCTGCTTGTCGTCCTGCATCACCTCCTCCAGCGCGCGCACGGATTTCTCGCGGCCGACGAAGAGCGGCACGATCATGTGCGGGAACACAACGATGTCGCGCAGCGGCAGGACGGGATAGGACGAATTGAGAGGCTCTTGCATGCTCGTTCCTTGGGTTTGGCTGACGGCGCCGGCCCCGGTATGCGGCAGCCCCGGCCGTCTCCTGCATTGGTTCTTTTAGGTGGGGGCGCGGCGCGCCAATTCAAGCGCGCGGCCCCCGTTGCCACCACAATGGCGCGGCCACGAAGCGGGCACAAGGCGAGACTGCCGCGCGGCCTCGGGCCGGCGTGGAATCGCCCCCGGCCGGGGCGCGCTGCGAACGTCAGAGCGGCGGGATGTCCCCTTCGGCCCGCGCGGCGTGGAACTGCGCCTCCCAGGCGTCGAAGCGGGCCTCGGCGATGGCGGCGCGCATCTCGGCCATGATCTGCTGGAAGTAATGCAGATTGTGCCAGGTCAGCAGCATGCCGGAGATCATCTCCCCCGCGCGGAAGACGTGGTGCAGGTAGGCGCGCGAATAGCTGCGGCAGGCCGGGCAGCTGCAGGCCTCGTCCAGCGGGCGCGGATCGTCGGCGTGGCGGGCGTTCTTGATGTTCACGACCCCGCGCCGGGTGAAGGCCTGCCCCGTCCGCCCCGAGCGCGAGGGCAGCACGCAGTCCATCATGTCGACGCCGCGCTTGACCGCGCCGACGATGTCGTCGGGCTTGCCCACGCCCATCAGGTAACGCGGCTTGTCCTGCGGCAGCTGGTCCGGGGCGAAGTCGAGCACGCGGAACATCGCCTCCTGCCCCTCGCCCACGGCCAGCCCGCCGATGGCGTAGCCCTCGAAGCCGATCGCGCGCAGCGCCTCGGCGCTTTCGGCGCGCAGGTCCTCCTCCAGCCCGCCCTGCTGGATGCCGAACAGCGCGTGCCCCGGCCGGTCGCCGAAGGCCTCGCGGCTGCGGGCGGCCCAGCGCATCGACAGGCGCATCGACTGGGCGATGCGCTCGCGGTCGGCGGGCAGCGCCGGGCATTCGTCGAAACACATCACGATGTCGCTGCCCAGAAGGCGCTGGATCTCCATCGAGCGTTCCGGCGTCAGCTCGTGCCGGGAGCCGTCGATATGGCTTTTGAAGGTCACGCCTTCCTCGGTCAGCTTGCGCAGGTCCGAAAGGCTCATGACCTGGAAGCCGCCGCTGTCGGTCAGGATCGGCTTGTCCCAGTTCATGAACCGGTGCAGCCCGCCCAGCGCGTCGATCCGTTCGGCCGTGGGGCGTAGCATCAGGTGGTAAGTGTTGCCCAGCAGGATGTCGGCGCCGGTGGCGGCGACGCTTTCGGGCAGCATGGCCTTGACGGTGCCGGCGGTGCCCACGGGCATGAAGGCCGGGGTCCGGATCTCGCCCCGCGGGGTGCGGATGGTGCCCAGCCGCGCCTTGCCGTCGCGCGCCTTGAGCTCGAATGCGAACTTTGCTGTCATCGGGGCCTCATGGATCGGGTGGGGCCGTATCGGACAAATCGCGGCAAAAGCCAAGTCCGCGGGCGCCCGGCGCGATGCGCCGTTGCGCTGCGCGCCGCCGGGTGCCATGGCTGGTGGGGCCGGGGCGCGGGCGGGCCGCATTCGCCGCGCCGCCCCCGGGTGCTATAACCAATGCGGAAGGCGGCCCCGCCGCGGGCCGCGCCACCGACGACCGCCGCCACCCGCGCGGCATGCCAGACGACAACACCGAGGGACCGCGATGAACGATGCCGAGCCTGCCGCAGACATGATCCGCTTCGGATGGGAGGAATGGGTCGCCCTGCCCCAGCTGGGCCTGCCGGCGCTGAAGGCGAAGGTGGACACCGGGGCCCGCACCTCGGCGCTGCACGCCTTCGACATCGAGACCTTCGGCCCCGCCGCCCGTCCCAAGGTGCGCTTCACCGTGCACCCGATCCCGGGGCGGGACGACCTGGTGATCCCCTGCTCGGCGCCGCTGCTGGACCGGCGCGATGTCACCTCCTCCAACGGCGAGACGGAATCGCGCTACGTCATCGAAAGCACGCTGCGCGTCGGCGGCGAAAGCTGGCCGATCGAGATCACCCTGACCAACCGCGCCACCATGCAGTCGCGCATGTTGCTGGGCCGGCAGGCGCTGAAAGACCATATCACCATCGTCGCCACCGACCGCTTCTGCCAGCCGGAGCTCAGCTACGAGGTCTACCATTCCACCGCCATGCGCGAGGCGGCGCCCAACCGCACCCTGCGCATCGCCGTGCTGAGCCGCGAGGACAATTATTCCACCCGCCGCCTGGTCGAGGAGGGCGAGAAGCGCGGCCACGTCGTCGAGGTGATCGACACCACCCGCTGCTACATGGCGATCAACGCCATGGCGCCGGAGGTGCATTACGACGGCGCCCGCCTGCCCCGCTTCGACGCGGTGATCCCCCGCATCGGCGCCTCGATCACCCCCTATGGCACCGCGGTGATCCGCCAGTTCGAGACCGTGGGCACCTATTGCGTGAACGGCTCGACCGGGATCACCGCCAGCCGCGACAAGCTGCACGCCCACCAGCTGATGGCGCGGCACAAGATCGGCATGCCGAACACCGCCTTCGCCGCCTCGCCCAAGGACACCGACAGCCTGATCAGCCTGGTCGGCACCGCCCCGCTGATCGTCAAGCTGCTGGAATCGACCCAAGGCAAGGGCGTGGTCATGGCCGAGACGAAGAAGGCCGCGCAATCGGTGATCGACGCCTTCCGCGGCCTGCGCGCCAACTTCCTGGTGCAGCAGTTCGTGAAGGAGGCCGCGGGCGAAGACATCCGCTGCCTGGTGGTGGGCGGCAAGGTCGTCGCCTCGATGAAACGCACCGGCGCCGAGGGGGACTTCCGCTCCAACCTGCACCGCGGCGGCAGCGCCACGCCGGTGCGCATCACCAAGCAGGAGCGCGAGACCGCGGTGCGCGCCGCCCGCGCCTTCAACCTCGGGCTGGCCGGCGTGGACCTTCTGCGCTCCGACCAGGGCCCCAAGGTGCTGGAGGTGAACTCCTCCCCCGGGCTCGAGGGGATCGAGCGCGCCTCCAAGAAGAACGTCGCCGGGCTGCTTTTCGACGAGATCGAAAAACGCGTCCGCCCCGCCCCCGTCCGCCGGCGCAACAGCCGGGCGAAGAAAGCGTAGAGGGCGGACTGCGCGGCTTCGGGGGGTTGATCCTTGCGCCTACCCTCCGGGCGCGAGACCGGGCGCATGACGTTTGAGCCGAGGCGGCGCGTCGGCACGGAAGGCTCGATCCGGTATGGGCGGACC
>JBPEXR010000313.1:0-3614 GCA_052031355.1 Paracoccaceae bacterium | reverse complement strand
TAGCTGTAGGGAATGGGCGGCCAGATGGCCCAGCCGGCCTCGAACTGCGCATCCTCGATCGCGCCCGCCTCGGCATCGGCGATCAGCTCCTCCGGAGTGTCGAAACAGCTGTCCATCCCGCCGGTGGCGATCAGGCATTGCACCTCCGGGTCGCGGTAGACGGCCTCGGTCTCGAAATCGCCGCCGAAGGTCGTCTCGGGGTAGAAGTTGAAGATCGGGGTGAAGTATTCGCCCCGGTATTTCACCAGGATCGGCTTGTCGTTGGCGATGAACTCGGCAAACAGCGACAGGCCGAACAGGATGCTGAAGATGATCAGCGACCAGAAGGCCCGGCGATTGCGCCGGAAGTTGCGCCAGCGCCGCTGGTTCAGCGGCGACAGGTAGCCGCGGCGCTGCTGCGGGGCGACGGGCGCCGGCGCATCGTGCCCGGGCATGTGTTCGGGAAGGCTTCGCGTCTCGCTCATCTCTCTCAGCCCTCGCGCTTTTCAAAGTCGATCCGCGGATCGACGAAGACATACATGAGGTCCGACAGGATCCCGACCACCAGGGAGATCAGCCCGAAGATGAAGAGCGTGCCGAAGATCACCGGGTAGTCACGCGCCACCGCCGCCTCGAACCCCAGCCGGCCCAGACCGTCGAGCGAGAAGATCGTCTCGATGATCAGGCTGCCGGAGAAGAAGACCCCGATGAAGACCGCCGGAAAGCCCGCGATCACGATCAGCATCGCGTTGCGGAAGACGTGCCCGTAAAGCACCCGGCTTTCCTTCAGCCCCTTGGCCCGGGCGGTGATGACGTATTGCTTCTTGATCTCGTCCAGGAAGCTGTTCTTCGTCAGCAGCGTCAGCGTGGCGAAGGCCGAGATGGTCGAGGCGATGACCGGCAGGGCGATGTGCCAGAAGTAGTCGCCGATCTTGCCCAGCAGGCTGAGCTGCTCGAAATTGTCGGAGGTCAGCCCCCGCAGCGGGAAGATCTGCCAGTAGGAGCCGCCGGCGAACAGCACCAGCAGCAGGATGGCAAAAAGGAACCCCGGGATCGCGTAGGCGACGATGATCATGCCGCTGGTCCAGGTGTCGAAGGACGTGCCGTCGTGCACCGCCTTGCGGATGCCCAGCGGGATCGAAACGATGTAGGCGATCAGCGTCGACCACAGGCCAAGGCTGATGGAGACGGGCATCTTCTCCAGGATCAGGTCGATGACGGAGATGGAGCGGAAGTAACTCTCGCCGAAGTCCAGCGTCATGTAGTTCCAGAGCATGCCGAAGAAGCGCTCCAGCGGCGGCTTGTCGAAGCCGAACTCGCGCTCCAGCTGCTCGATGAACTCGGGCGGCAGGCCGCGGGCGCCGACGTATTCCTCGCCCTGCAGGGCCTGGCCGCCGCCGGCGTCACCGGCCTCGCCGCCGGCGAAGCCGCCGAAGACGTCGCCCTGCCCCTGCATCTCGGCGATGATCTGTTCGATCGGGCCACCGGGGACGAATTGCACCAGCGCGAAGTTCACCACCATGATCCCGAACAGGGTCGGCAGGATCAGCAGCAGGCGCCGAAGGATGTAGGCGGCCATGGGTTACCTCAGCGCCCCGGCCTCGCGCAGGGCGGCGGCTTTCTCTTCGTTGTACCACCAGTAATCCAGCGGGCCGGGCGAATAGGGCGCCAGTTCCTCGGGATGCTCGTACATATCCCAGTAGGCGAACCAATTGCTGTCATTGTACCAGACGGGGATCATGAAACGCTCGTAGCGCAGCACCCGGTCCAGGGCCATCAGCGCGGCGTTCTGCGCCTCGCGGCTGTCCGTCTCCAGCGCGCGGTCGATCACCGCGTCGACCAGCGGGCTGGCCAGCCCCGCCGGATTGAAGAGCGAGAATTCCGCCTCTTCCGAGCCGTACATCTGGCGCAGGCCGGTGCCCGCCTCCAGGAAGGCCGAGTAGCTGTCGAAGACCAGGTCGTAGTCGCGGTCGCGGGTGCGCAGCGTGTATTGCGACGGGTCGATCCGCTGCACGTTCACGCGTATGCCCATCTTCTCCAGGTTCTGGGCGAAGGTCTCGATCACCGAGCCCAGCGTGGCGGAGGAAGACGTGGCGATGGGGAAGTCCAGCTCCAGCACCTCGCCGTCGGCGTTGCGGCGCAGGCCGTCCTCGCCGACCTTCCAGCCGGCGGCGTCCAGCAGCTTCATCGCGCGGCGCAGGTTGCGCCGGTCGGAAAGACGCTCGGGGCTGGATTCATGCGCCATGACGGCGGGCTGCGTCAGCACCGCCTCCGGCACCAGATCGCCCAGCGATTCCAGCAGCTTCAGCTCTTCGCCCTGCGGCAGGCCCTTGGCCATCAGCGGCGTGTCCTGCACGAAGCTGTGGCGCTGGTTGAACAGGCCGAACTGCAGCGAGGCGTTGGTCCATTCGAAGTTGAAGCCCAGGCCGATCGCCTCGCGCACGCGGCGGTCCTGCAGCACCTCGCTGCCCAGGTTGAAGACGATGCCGGCCGGGGTCGGCGGGGTGCCGTCGGGCAGTTCTTCCTTGATGACCCAGCCCTTGTCGACCGCCGGGAAGTCATAGCCCGTGGCCCATTTCTTGGAGTTGTTCTCGGCCCGGAAGGTGTATTCGCCCGCCTTGAACGCCTCGAACGCGGCGGAATCGTCGGCGAAATACTCCACCCGGATGGTGTCGAAGTTGTGCCGCCCGCGGTTGATCGGCAAGTCCGCGCCCCAGTAGTCGGGGTTACGCTTGTAGACGATGCGGCGGTTCACGTCGTAGCTGTCCAGAACGTAGGGCCCCGAGCCGGGCGCCGCCTCCAGCCGCGGCTCGTCGAGGCGCGCGCCGGTCTCCTCGTACCACTTCTTGGGGAAGACCGGCACGCCGCCGACCTGGTCGATCAGCGAGCGGCGCGAGATGCCTTCCGCGAAGGTGAACTTGACCGTGTGATCGTCCAGCGCCTCGGCCGAGAGGACGCGCTTGCTGACCGCCTGCGCATAGGACGGCAGGCCCTGCTCCAGCAGCAGGTTGTGCGAGAAGACGACGTCATGCGCCGTCACCGGCGTGCCGTCGGAGAACCGCGCCTCGGGCCGCATGTGGAAGATCACCCAGGTCTTGCCCTCGTCGTATTCCAGGCTTTCGGCCAGCAGGCCGTAGCTTTCGCCGATCACGTCCGCCGGGGCGCCGCCGCCGGTGTTCGGCTCTTCGCCCAGCAGCGATTCATAGACCATCCAGGAATAGCGCCCGGCCCGGCCCTTGCGGCTGTAGGGGTTCATGGAATCGAAAGTGCCCGGCGCCCAGACGGAGATTTCGCCCCCCTTGGGCGCATCCGGGTTGACGTAGTCGAAATGCTCGAAGTCCGGCGGATAGGTCAGATCGCCGAAATAGGAATAGCCGTGCGAGCGGATGATCCCGTCACCCTCGCCGCTTGCCGCCTCGGTTTCCGACGCGCCGGCGGTGCCGGAGGCAGCCGGCACGGTTTCGGTGGTGGTGGCCTGTGCGGTGGTCTGCGCGCCGCCCTGCGCCGTGCCCCCGGTGGTCGTCTGCGAGGCCCCGGGCTGCGCCCAGAGGGCCATCAGCGCCGCGGCACTGCCCGCCAGCAGCAGGCGCCACAGGGGCCCGCGATCCGCGCGCCGCGCCAGCGTCTGGGCGCGG
>JBPEXR010000312.1:0-8165 GCA_052031355.1 Paracoccaceae bacterium | reverse complement strand
CGGCCCTTGACCACCGCGGCCTGGCGGAAGATGCCCTCGAAACTCAGCCCCAGGCGCTGCGCCGCGCGGCGCGAGCCGAAGTTGCGCGCGTCGCATTTCCATTCGAACCGCCGGTAGCCGGCGCGGAAGGCCCAGTCCATCAGCAGCCACAGCGCCTCGGTCGCGGCGCGGCTCTTCTGCAGGCGCGGGGCCAGGTTGATGTGCCCCACCTCGATGCTGCCCGCCGCGGGGTTGATGCGCATCAGGCTGGCCACCCCGCCCCAGGCATCGCTTTCCAGGTCGCGAATGGCGTAGAACCGCGGGTCTTCCGCCGCGGCGGCCTGGATCAGCCAGGCCCGGTAGGCGGGCAGATCCGCGAAGGGGCCGTAGGGCAGGTGGGTCCAGATCGCCGGGTCTTCGGCATTCGCCGCGAAAAGCGCGGGCGCGTGGGTCAGCGACAACCGCTCCAGCCCCGCGTAGCGCCCGGATAGCGCGGCAAAGCCCGGCCGTGGCGGCGCGCGCCAGTGGTCCAGCGGCCGGGGCTGGGCGGGGGAGGCGTTCGGGGCACTCATGCGGGCGATCCTCCGGCAGGGAAGACGCGCCCGCAAAACCGGCGCGCCCGGCGGGTCAGTCGTCCTGCGGCATGACCCGCAGGCGCAGCTCCATCAGCTGCTCGGCGCTGGGCGTGTTGGGCGCGCCCATCATCAGGTCCTCGGCGCGCTGGTTCATCGGGAACATGATGACCTCGCGGATGTTCGCCTCCTCGGCCAGCAGCATGACGATGCGGTCGATGCCCGCGGCGCAGCCACCGTGCGGCGGGGCACCGTACTGGAAGGCATTGACCATGCCGCCGAAGCGCTTCTCGACTTCCTCGCGGCCGTAGCCGGCGATCTCGAAGGCCTTGAACATGATCTCCGGCCGGTGGTTCCGGATCGCGCCGGAGACCAGCTCGTAGCCGTTGCACGACAGGTCGTACTGGTAGCCCAGAACCTCCAGCGGGTCGCCCTCCAGCGCCTCCAGACCGCCCTGCGGCATGGAGAAGGGGTTATGCTCGAAGTCGATCTTGCCGGTTTCCTCGTCGCGCTCGTAGATCGGGAAATCGACGATCCAGGCGAAGGCGAAACGGTCCTCGTCGATCAGGCCCAGCTCCTCGCCGATGACGGTCCGGGCGCGGCCGGCGACGGCCTCGAAGCTCTTGGGCTTGCCGCCCAGGAAGAAGGCCGCGTCGCCCACGCCAAGCCCCAGCTGCTGGCGGATCGCCTCGGTCCGCTCGGGGCCGATGTTCTTGGCCAGGGGGCCGGCGGCTTCCATGCCGTCCGCGCCCTCGCGCCAGAAGATGTAGCCCATGCCCGGCAGACCCTGTTCCTGCGCGAACTTGTTCATCCGGTCGCAGAACTTGCGGCTGCCGCCACCGGGGGCGGGAATGGCGCGGATCTCGGTGCCCTCCTGCTCCAGCAGCTTGGCGAAGATGGCGAAGCCCGAGCCGCGGAAGTGGTCCGAGACGACCTGCATCTTGATCGGGTTGCGCAGGTCCGGCTTGTCGGTGCCGTACCACAACGCCGCGTCGCGGTAGGAGATCTGCGGCCAGTCCTGCGGCGCGTCCACGCGCTTGCCGGCGCCGAATTCCTCGAAGACGCCGGCGATCACCGGGGCGATCGTGTCGAAGACGTCCTGCTGCTCGACGAAGGACATCTCCATGTCGAGCTGGTAGAAATCGGTCGGGCTGCGGTCGGCGCGCGGGTCCTCGTCGCGGAAGCAGGGCGCGATCTGGAAGTACTTGTCGAAGCCCGAGACCATGATCAGCTGCTTGAACTGCTGCGGCGCCTGCGGCAGCGCGTAGAACTTGCCCGGGTGCAGCCGGCTGGGCACCAGGAAGTCGCGCGCGCCCTCGGGGCTGGAGGCGGTGATGATCGGGGTCTGGAACTCGCGGAAGCCGCGGTCCCACATGCGCTTGCGGATGCTGGCCACCACGTCCGAGCGCAGCGTCATGTTGCGCTGCATCGCCTCGCGGCGCAGGTCGAGGTAGCGATAGCGCAGGCGCGTCTCCTCGGGGTATTCCTGCTCGCCGAAGACCATCAGCGGCAGTTCCTTGGCCGCGCCCAGCACCTGCATGTCGCGGATGTAGACCTCGATCTCGCCGGTGGGCAGCTTGGGGTTCACCAGGCTTTCGTCACGCGCCTTCACCGTGCCGTCGATGCGAATGCAGTATTCCGCGCGCAGCTTCTCGACCTCGGCGAAGACCGGGCTGTCGTTGTCGCACAGGACCTGCGTGATGCCGTAGTGGTCGCGCAGGTCGATGAACAGCACGCCGCCGTGGTCGCGAATGCGGTGCACCCAGCCGGCAAGACGCACGGTCTCGCCCACGTTGGCTTTGGTCAGGTCGGCGCAGGTATGGCTGCGGTAGGCGTGCATGGCTCTCCCCTTCGGGCGCGAATGAATTTCGCGCCGATACACCGTGCCTGCCGCCCAAAGTCAAGGCGCGCGGGCCCCGCGCGCGCGGGCGTGTTTACAGAGAATAGGGAATTTTGCATGATATGACGGTTTTAGGCGTGCTGCGTGGCCGGGTGGGGCCGGGCAGAGGTTCGCCCCGCGACGGGCGGATCGCTTTGCCGATGGGGGAGCCCATGTGGATTTCGGCACTAGATCGTCTGCTCGATCACCTCGTCCGCGAGGGGGACCTGCACCTGTCCTATCCCGATGGCCAGACCCGCCGTTACGGCGACGGGCAGGGCCCGCGCATCGAGGCGGCGATCGCCGACGAGGCCACCGTGCGCCGGCTGGCGCTGGATCCCGACCTGGCGCTGGGCGAGGCCTACATGGACGGCACCTTCGCCATCGAGGATGCCGCGCTCTACGACTTTCTGGACCTCATCATGCGCAACCTCGCCGCCGGGCGGGCGCGGCCCTGGATGCGGCCCTTCGGGATGCTGCGCCGCCCGCTGCGGCGGCTGGCGCAGTTCAACCCGGCCGGACGGGCGCGGGCGAACGTGGCGCATCACTACGACCTCTCGAAGGAGCTTTACGAGCTCTTCCTCGACGCGGACAAGCAGTACAGCTGCGCCTACTTCCGCGACCCGGACGACACGCTGGAGCAGGCGCAGGCGCAGAAGAAGGCGCATATCGCCGGCAAGCTGCTGCTGGAGCCGGGAATGCGCGTGCTGGACATCGGCTGCGGCTGGGGCGGCATGGCGCTGACCCTGGCGCGCGACCACGGCGCGGAGGTGCTGGGCGTCACCCTCAGCCGCGAGCAGCACGCGGTGGCCACCGAACGGGCGCGCGCCGCGGGGCTGGACGGGCAGGTGCAGTTCCGCCTGACCGATTACCGCGAGGTCGAGGGGCAGTTCGACCGCGTCGTCTCCGTCGGCATGTTCGAGCATGTGGGCGTGCCGCATTACCGCGAGTATTTCCGCCACCTGCGCCGGCTGCTGACGCCGGAGGGCGTGGCGCTGATCCACACCATCGGGCGCAGCGATCCGCCGGGCTACACCAGCCCCTGGATCGCCAAGTACATCTTCCCCGGCGGCTACATCCCCGCCCTGTCGGAAACCAGCGCGGCGATCGAGCGTGAGGGCCTGGTGACCGACGACGTGGAGGTCTGGCGCCTGCATTACGCCGAGACGCTGCGCCACTGGCGCGCCCGGTTCGAAGAGAACCTGGACAAGGTGCGCGCCCTCTACGACGAGCGGTTCTGCCGCATGTGGCGCTTCTACCTCGTCGGCTCGGAGCTGAGCTTCCGCCGGCGCGGGCAGGTGGTCTTCCAGTTCCAGCTGTCGCGCAAGCAGGAGGCGGTTCCCCTGACGCGGGAGTACCTCTACCACCCGCCCGCGGCGGAGCTGGCGCGCGACGGCGCGCCCCCCGCGCCCGAGGCGCCGCGCGCCCCCGGCCATTCGCAGGCGGCCGAGTAGCGCCAGATCGGCCTTGCGCCGCAGGCCGTCATCACTATAACGCAGGACAATTTGCGCCGGGGGCCCTGCCGCGCCCGGCGCCCTGCCGCCCGCAGCAAGAGGTCGCCCCATGCCCAAACGCGAAGATATCTCCTCCATCATGATCATCGGGGCCGGGCCGATCATCATCGGCCAGGCCTGCGAGTTCGACTATTCCGGCGCCCAGGCCTGCAAGGCCCTGCGCGAGGAGGGCTACCGCGTCATCCTGGTGAACTCGAACCCCGCGACGATCATGACCGACCCGGGCCTGGCCGATGCCACCTACATCGAGCCGATCACCCCCGAGGTCGTCGCCAAGATCATCGAGAAGGAGCGCCCCGACGCGCTGCTGCCGACCATGGGCGGGCAGACCGGCCTGAACACCGCGCTGAAGCTCGAGGAAATGGGCGTGCTGGAGAAGTTCGGCGTCGAGATGATCGGCGCCAACCGCGCCGCCATCGAGATGGCCGAGGACCGCAAGCTGTTCCGCGAGGCGATGGAGCGGATCGGCCTGGAAAACCCGCGCGCCACCATCGTCTCGGCCCCCAAGCAGGGCGAGCATTTCGACCTCGAGGCCGGCGTGCAGAAGGCGCTGGAAGCGCTGGAGGATATCGGCCTGCCGGCGATCATCCGTCCCGCCTTCACCCTGGGCGGCACCGGCGGCGGCGTCGCCTACAACCGCGAGGATTACATCCACTACTGCCGCTCGGGCATGGATGCCTCGCCGGTCGGGCAGATCCTGATCGACGAGTCGCTGCTGGGCTGGAAGGAGTACGAGATGGAGGTGGTCCGCGACCGCGCGGACAACGCCATCATCGTCTGTTCGATCGAGAACGTGGACCCGATGGGCGTTCACACGGGCGATTCGGTCACCGTGGCCCCGGCGCTGACGCTGACCGACAAGGAATACCAGATGATGCGCTCGGCCAGCATCGCGGTGCTGCGTGAGATCGGGGTCGAGACCGGCGGCTCCAACGTGCAATGGGCCGTGAACCCCGAAGACGGCCGCATGGTGGTGATCGAGATGAACCCCCGCGTCAGCCGCTCCTCGGCGCTGGCCTCCAAGGCGACGGGTTTCCCGATTGCCAAGATCGCCGCGAAGCTGGCGGTCGGCTACACGCTGGACGAGCTGGACAACGATATCACCAAGGTGACGCCGGCCAGCTTCGAGCCCTCGATCGACTACGTCGTTACCAAGATCCCGCGCTTCGCCTTCGAGAAGTTCCCGGGCGCCGAGCCGCTGCTGACCACGGCGATGAAATCGGTGGGCGAGGCGATGGCCATCGGCCGCTCGATCCACGAGAGCCTGCAGAAGGCGCTGGCCTCGATGGAGACGGGGCTGACCGGCTTCGACGAGATCGAGATCGAGGGCGCGCCCGAACGCTCGGCCATCGTCAAGGCGCTGAGCCGGCAGACGCCGGACCGGCTGCGGGTGATCGCCCAGGCGATGCGCGAAGGCCTGGACGATGCGGAGATTCACCGTGTCACCATGTACGATCCCTGGTTCCTGGCCCGCATCCGCGAGATCGTCGAGGCCGAGGCCCGCGTGCGCGATGAGGGGCTGCCGCAGGACGCCGAGGGCCTGCGCGAGCTGAAGATGATGGGCTTCACCGACGCGCGCCTCGCCAAGCTGACCGGCTTCTCCGAGGCGGACGTGCGCCGCGCCCGGCAGGCCGCCGGGGTGACGGCCGTCTTCAAGCGGATCGACACCTGCGCGGCCGAGTTCGAGGCCCAGACCCCCTACATGTACTCCACCTACGAGACCCCGATGATGGGCGAGGCGGAATGCGAATCGCGCCCCTCGGACGCCAAGAAGGTGGTCATCCTGGGCGGCGGGCCGAACCGTATCGGCCAGGGGATCGAGTTCGACTATTGCTGTTGTCACGCCTGCTACGCGCTGACCGACGCGGGCTACGAGACGATCATGGTCAACTGCAACCCGGAGACCGTCTCGACCGACTACGACACCTCGGACCGCCTCTACTTCGAGCCGCTGACCTTCGAGCACGTGATGGAGATCCTGCGCGCCGAGCAGGAACGCGGCACCCTGCACGGGGTGATCGTGCAGTTCGGCGGCCAGACCCCGCTGAAGCTGGCCCGCGCGCTGGAGGCCGAGGGCATCCCGATCCTGGGCACCACGCCCGACGCCATCGACCTGGCCGAGGACCGCGAGCGGTTCCAGGCGCTGGTCAACCAGCTGGGGCTGAAGCAGCCGAAGAACGGCATCGCCTCGTCCAAGGCGCAAGCCGTCGCCATCGCCGAGGAGATCGGCTTCCCGCTGATGATCCGCCCCTCCTACGTGCTGGGCGGCCGGGCGATGGAGATCGTCCGCGACATGGCGCATCTGCACCGCTACATCGACGAGGCGGTCGTCGTCTCCGGCGACAGCCCGGTGCTTCTGGACAGCTACCTGGCCGGCGCTGTGGAATGCGACGTCGACGCGGTCAGCGACGGCAAGGACGTGCATGTGGCCGGCATCATGCAGCACATCGAGGAGGCCGGCGTGCATTCGGGCGACAGCGCCTGCTCGCTGCCGCCCTATTCGCTGGGCGACGACGTGGTCGAGGAGCTGAAGCGCCAGACCGAGGCGCTGGCCCGCGGGCTGAATGTCGTGGGCCTGATGAACGTGCAGTTCGCGGTGAAGGACGGCGAGATCTACCTGATCGAGGTGAACCCCCGCGCCAGCCGCACGGTGCCCTTCGTCGCCAAGTCCACCGACAGCGCCATCGCCTCGATCGCCGCGCGCGTCATGGCGGGCGAGCCGCTGTCGAACTTCCCCATGCGCGAGCCCTACCCGGAGAACGCCGCCTACGACGACGTTCTGCCACTGGGCGATCCGCTGACGCTGGCCGACCCGAAGATGCCCTGGTTCAGCGTGAAGGAGGCAGTGCTGCCCTTCGCCCGCTTCCCCGGCGTCGATACCATCCTGGGGCCGGAGATGCGCTCCACCGGCGAGGTCATGGGCTGGGACCGCAACTTCGCCCGGGCGTTCCTCAAGGCGCAGATGGGCGCCGGCATGGTGCTGCCGACCGGCGGCAAGGTCTTCGTCTCGGTCAAGGACGCCGACAAGACCCCGCAGATCCTGGAGGCCGCGCGCCTGCTGGTCGACATGGGCTTCGAGATCGTCGCCACCGGCGGCACCGCCCGGTTCCTGGACGAGGCCGGCATCGATTGCGCGCAGGTCAACAAGGTCTACGAGGGGCGCCCCAACATCGTCGATCTGCTGAAGAACGGCGAGGTCGCGCTGGTGATGAACACCACCGAGGGCACCCAGGCCGTCGAGGACAGCCGGGAGATCCGCTCGGTCGCGCTGTACGGCAAGATCCCCTATTTCACCACCGCCGCCGGGGCCCATGCGGCCGCGCTGGCGATGAAGGCGCGCGACGAGGGCGCGCTGGCGGTCAAGGCGCTGCAGGGCTGACGGCCCTTGGCGATGGGATGATGGGAAAGGCGGGCTTCGGTCCGCCTTTTTCGTGCCGCCTCAGCCGTAGGCCCAGGCCAGCAGCACCAGCCCCAGCGCCACGCGGTAGATGACGTAAGGCAGGAAGCTGACCGAGCGCAGCAGCCGCATCATCAGCGCCAGCGCCCCCAGGGCGGCAAGGAAGGCAAAGCCCGCCGCCACCGCGCCGTCGCGCAGCATGGCCGCATCGGCCTGCACCAGCGTTTCGGCCCCCAGCAGCCCGGCGGAGGCCAGGATCGTCGGCACCGACATCAGCATGGCCAGCCGCGCCGCGCCCTCGCGGTCGAAGCCGGCGATGCGCCCGCCGGTGATGCAGATCCCCGCGCGCGAGGTTCCCGGGATCAGCGCCAGCGCCTGCCACAGGCCCAGGGTCCAGGCGTCGCGCCAGCCGCGGCTCTCGGCGCTGCGCCTTTGGGGAAAGCGCGCGTCCGCCCACCACAGCAGCAGGCCGAACAGCAGCATCGACCAGCCGATCACCGCCGCAGACCGCATGGCCGCGTCCAGCCCCGTCAGGTGCAGCGCCAGCCCGGCCAGCACCACCGGCACGGTGGCAAGCGCCAGCCACAGCGCCAGCCGCGCGCCTTCCGTCTGCCGGCGCCCGCGCGCCAGGTCGGCCAGCCCCGTGGCCGCCAGGGCCATGTCGCGGCGGAAGTAGAGGACCACGGCGAAGAGCGAGCCAAGATGCACCGCGACGTCGATCACCTGCCCCTGGTCCTCCAGCCCGGTCAGGCTGGGCAGCAGGATGAGGTGGCCTGAGGAGGAGATCGGCAGAAACTCCGTCGCGCCCTGGATGAGGGCGACGA
>JBPEXR010000311.1:0-1894 GCA_052031355.1 Paracoccaceae bacterium | reverse complement strand
GCGCTCGGTGATGGGGCCGGCGAAGCGCAGGACGATGCGCCCCTGCCCGTCGATCACATAGGTCTCCGGCACGCCGTAGAGGCCCCATTCGATGCCGCCGCGCCCCGAGGGATCGGCGCCGATGGCGGCGTAGGGGTCGCCCAGCTCCTGCAGGAAGCCCAGGGCCTTGTCGGCATCGTCCTTGTAATTGACGCCGTAGATCGGCACCCCCTGCGCCTGGGCGATCTTCTCAAGGTTGGGGTGTTCGACCCGGCAGGGCGCGCACCAACTGGCCCAGAAGTTGACCAGCTTCACGCCGTCTTCCGTCAGTGCCTCGGGGGTGAACAGGGGCTTGTCGCCCAAGGGCTCCAGCGCGATCTCCGGCGCCGGCTGGCCGGCGCGGGCCGAGGGCAGCCCCTCCGGGTCATCGCGCTGCAGCCCGAAGAAGAAGGTCGCCGCCAGCGCCAGGAAGACCAGCGGCGGCAGCAGGGCCAGCCAGGGCAGCCTAGACATCGCGCCGGGCCTCCACGTCGCGCAGCTGGCGCTTGACGCGGCGCGCCCGCGCCAGGCTGGCCCAGACCAGCCCCCCCAGCAACGCCAGGGTCACCCCGTAGGCCGACAGGACCTCGGCCGCATATTTCCCAAGTTCAGGCATCGCGCATCCTTTCGCGGATCAGCAGCGCCCGGATGCGGCGGGCGCGGATCTCGGTCCGCGTGCGCAGCACCACAAGGGCGATGAAGAACAGGACGAACCCGGCGATGCAGACCAGCAGCGGCAGGTAGAAGACGTCGGCCACGTTCTCTTCCTTGTCGAGCGACAGCGAGGCGCCCTGGTGCAGGCCCTGGTTCCAGAAGTTCACCGCGTAGCGGCTGAGCAGCGCGAAGACCGATCCGACGAGGCACAGGATCGAAGTCAGGTCCGCCGCCGTGTCCGGGTCCTCGATCGCCTGCCACAGCGCGATGTAGCCCAGGTAGAAAAGTCCCAGAATCAGGAAGGAGGTCAGCCGCGGGTCCCAGGCCCACCAGGTGCCCCACATCGGCTGGCCCCAGATCGCCCCGGTCAGGATCGCGATGGCCGTCATCACCAGCCCCACGGGCGCGGCGGCGCGGGCGGCCAATGCGCTGACGTGGTGGCGCCGCACGATCCAGATGATCGAGGCGGCCAGCATCATCAGCCAGCCGTTGATCGCCATCAGCGCCGAGGGCACGTGCAGGTAGATGATCTTCACGGTGCTGCCCTGGCGGTAATCGTCGGGCGTGAAGAAAAAGCCCCAGGTCAGCCCGACCACCAGGCATGCGGCCGCGAGCCCCGAAAGCCAGGGCAAGGCCCGCCCGGAAACGGACAGGAACCGGCGCGGATTTGCGTATTCCCACAGTGACATGTGCTTGGCTTACCCCGCCCCTTTTCGCCAGACAATGCGACTTATCGTACGTTCACCCGCACCACCGCGGCCGAGGCCAGCGGCATCAGCGCCATGGCCCCGATACTGAGGCCCGCCAGCATCGCCAGCGGCACGTCGAGGGGCAGATCGGCCGCGCCCCGCCGCGCCACCTCCGCCCCGAAGATCAGCACCGGCACGTAGAGCGGCAGCACCAGCAGGCCCAGCAGCAGGCTGCCCCGCCGCAGCCCCAGCGTCAGCGCAGCGCCGAAGGTGCCAAGCGCGCTCAGCGCCGGGGTGCCCAGGGCCAGGCTCACCGTCAGCCAAAGGGCGCCCTGCGCCTCCATTTGAAGGGTGATGCCGAGGATGGGCGCGGCGGCCACCAGCGGCAGGCCGGTGGTCAGCCAATGCGCCAGCGCCTTCAGCGCCATCGCGCCCTCCAACGGCAGCGGCGCCAGGGTCAGCACTTCGAGCGTGCCGTCCTCCCAGTCCAGCGCCAGGATGCGGTCGAGCGACAGAAGGCAAGCCAGCAGCGC
>JBPEXR010000310.1:0-13241 GCA_052031355.1 Paracoccaceae bacterium | reverse complement strand
CGGGCGGCGCCAGCAGCGCCGAGGCGGGGTTCGTCTCGATCTCCGCGACGCTGAACTTCACCGGCGCGATGGAGGCCATCGTCTCGGCCAGCTCGCCCAGCACCAGGTTCGCGAAACGCGTGCCGAATTGCCGCTCGAAGGTGGTGAAGGTGCGCGGCGTGGGGGGGCGCGTCTCGTTGGTGCGCCCGCCCAGCATCAGCTCCAGCACCGAGAAAAGCAGCGCGGGGTCGAACTCCATCGCGATCTGCCCGTCCCAGCCCTCGGCCTCGACCAGCGCCATGAAACCGGGGCTGGGCATCTCCGCCTGGGCATCGGCGCAGGTCTGATACTCGGCGCCCGTCACCTCGACCTCGGTATGCGAGGAGGTATAGACCTTCAGCGCCGCCGAAAGCCCCAGCGCGAAACGGTCGAACAGCATCTCCAGCACCGGCAGACGCTCGATCGACAGCTTGGCCATGCGGATGATCTCTTCCGCGACGGGCCCCCCGGTTTCGGTGATGGTGTCTGTCTCGCTCATCCCCCGGCCCTCATTGCACGATCAGGTCGGCGACAAGAATTTCATGCGGCGCGTCATTGCCGGCGATGGCACGTGCGCGGCGCAGAAGCTCGGCCTTGGTGTTCAGAAGCCCCGAGGTGCCTTGCAGGTCCCGCTCAGTTAGCTGGCGCAGGTAGTCCTGAAAGCTGTCGCGCATGAAGAGCTTGCGCGCCTCGATCTCCTCGGCGCCGGGGATGGCGGCATCGTAGACCAGCGCCAGGTTCATCTTCAAAAAGCGCGAGGTCTTGCGCCCGGTGGCGGTCGTCGCGGTGATGTTCACGATGATCTCCTTGAAGGGCATGATCATCATCTCGGCCGCGCCGCCGTGGTCTGGCGGGGCGGCGGCGGCCACCTCCGCGGCGTCCTTGGCCGGGGCGGCGGCCTCGGGGCCTGCTTCGGCGGATTCGACCTTCGCCTCGGGCGCATCGCTGCCGCCGGTCAGCAGCGCCAGCAGGTTCGCCGGTCCCATCGCCGCGGCCATACCGCCGCCCAGGGCCGCCAGGCTCAGCACCAGCAGCAGGACGATCATCACCAGCTTCTTGCCCAGCGAGGATTTCGCGGGTTCGGCCGGGCCCTCGGTGGCTGTGGCGGCGGTGGCGGACATTCGGCGCTCTGCTCGGCTTGTCTTCGGGGTTGGTGGGTCTGCTCGATCGGCTTTTGCCTGTTCTTCGCTGACTATGCCAAGAGCCCCCACAACAAGCAAGGATAAACCGCAATGCGTTCTTGCTTTGCATGAATAGTTCAGACTATTCTTGGGGCACATCCTTCGAAGCCGGAGCAGCCCGCCTTGACCGCGTTCCTCGACAATCTCAAGACCCTCGGCACGACCCGCCTGGCGCTTCTGGCCGCCACCGGGGCCGGGCTGATCGCGGCCTTGCTGTTCGCGGTGAACCTGGTGATGGCGCCCAGCTACGCGCCGCTTTACACCGACCTGTCGCCCGGCGGGGCCAGCCAGGTCGTCAACACGCTGGAACAGGCCGGCTTCAAGGTCGAGGTGACCGGCGGCGGGGCTGTCGTCGCCGTCCCGGCCCCGGACCTGGCGCGGGCCCGCATGGCCCTGGCCGAGCGCGGCCTGCCCGACGAAGGCGTGCCGGGGTGGGAGTTGTTCGACCAGTCCAGCGGCCTGGGGATGAACAGCTACATGCAGCGGGTGAACCGCCTGCGCGCGCTGGAGGGGGAGCTTGTCCGCTCCATCCAGACCATCGACGGGATCGATGCCGCCCGCGTGCACCTTGTCCTGCCCGAGCGCGAGGCCTTCTCGCGCGAGCGGCCTGAACCCAGCGCCTCCGTCATCGTGCGTGGCGCCGGCTCGTCGGAGATCAGCCGCCGGCAGGCCATGGCGATCCGCGCGCTGGTCGCCGCCGCGGTGCCCGACCTCGCGCCGGGGCGCGTCACGGTCCTGTCGGCGCGCGGCCAGACTATCCTGGGCGACGATACCGACAGCGCCGAGGTGACGCTGCAGTCGGTGCGCGCGGGCATCGAGGAGCGCATGTCCCGCGCCATCACCGGGCTGCTTTCGGCGCGCGTCGGCGCTGGCAACGCCCGGGTCGAGGTCAACGTCGATCTGACGACCGAACGGCAGGTGGTGCGCCAGCAAAGCTTCGACCCCTCGCAGCAGGTCGTCCGCTCCACCGAGACGCGCGAGGAAAGCGTCGAGGACACCGAGACCGCCAGCGGCAACGTCGATGTCGCGGGCAACCTGCCCGATGCGCTGAACGACGGGGCCGGCCCGCAGAACCGCAACACCCGCGAGAAGACGAACGAGATCGTCAACTACGAGATCGGCACCACCAACATCGAAACCGTGCGCGAGCCCGGCGATATCGAGCGTGTCTCGGTCGCGGTGCTGGTGAACGGGATCTACAACGTCGGCCCCGATGGCGAGGTCGCCTACGAGGAGCGCAGCGCCGAGGAACTGGCCCGGCTGGAGGCGCTGGTACGTTCGGCCATCGGCTACGACGAGGCGCGCGGGGACACGATCTCCGTCGATTCGCTGCGCTTCATGGATTACTCGATGGACGTGGGCGAGCCGCTGGGCAAGGGCTTCGGCCAGGTGCTGGCGGAGAACCTGATGTCCATCCTGCGCGGGCTGCTGGGCCTTGCCGTGGTCGCCGTGGCGCTGATCTTCGGCGTGCGCCCCATGCTGGCGCGCCTGCTGCCCGAGGGCGGGATGAACGAGCTGGCGCTGGCGGGCGGCGATGCCGCCGCGCTGTCCGCCCCCGAGGGCAAGGCCGCCGCCCTGCCCGCCGCCCAGGGTGATCCGGCCGCAGTGGCCGCGCTGACCGGCGGCACTGCCGCACCTGTCCCGCAGCCCGCGGGCCAGGCCGGCCAGGGCCAGCAGGCCGCCCAGCCGGGGCTGACCGGCACGGTCCTGGGCCCGGGCGGCGAGGATGAAGACCGGCTGGTGAACCTCGTCTCCGTCAACGGCGGGCTGCGGCAGGGCAAGCTCAGCGAGCTGAGCGAGCTTGCCGACAGCAACCCCGAGGCGGCGCTGGCGGTGATCCAGACCTGGCTGGCGGAGGAAAGCTGAGGCGATGACCGTCTTCCTGCGCGATTTCGACGACGAGGCACAACGCCGGGCGGCCGAGGCCGAGCGCGCGCGCCGCGCCACGATCACCCCCGAGGAGCTGGAACAGGCGCTGGCCGAGGCCCGCGCCGCCGCCTTCGAGGAAGGCCGCGCCGAAGGTCATGCCGCCGGCCGCGCCGAGGCGATGGCCGAGGATACCGCCCGCCGGACCGAGGCGCTGCTGGCGGTGCGCGGTCAGATGGACGACATCCTGGGCCATGCCGCGCGCCACCGCCGCGCGCTGGAGGCGCAGGCCCTCGATTTCGCCATGTCGGTCTGCGAGAAGGTCTTCCCCGAGGTGATCGCCGAGCGCGGCCGCGACCGTGCCGCCAGCGCGGTGCGCCGCACCCTGCGCCTGGCCCTTGGCAGCGCGCGCCTGCGCATCCGGCTGAGCCCGGCGGACGAGGCCGCCCTGCGCCCCGCGCTGGAACAGGACGCGCGGCTGGCCCTGCCCGGCGTGCGCGCAGAAATCCTGCGGGACGAGACGCTGGAGGCCGGCGCCGTGCGCGTCGAATGGGACAACGGTTTCATGGAACAATCCTTTGCCGCGACCTGCCGGCAGATCCTTTCGGCCCTGGCGCGCAGCCGGGCCGAGTTCGGCCCCCACGCGGCCCCAATGAAAGGCGAGGCACATGGCTGACACAGGCAGCGAGAACGAGACGACAACCGCCGCTGAAGGCGCCGTCTTCCCGGAGATCGACGGCCCCGAGGAAACGCTGGGCGACGGGGTCCTGGCGCAGCGCGGCAGTGCCGAGGCGGCCGTCGCCTCGGGGCGCAACATCGACGCGATGATGAACGTCGGGCTGAACGTGCAGATCGTGCTGGGCCAGACCCGGCTGCCGATCTCGCAGCTTCTCAGCCTCAGCCGCGGCTCGGTGGTGGAACTGGACAAGCGCATCGGCGCGCCGGTCGATGTCGTCATCTCCGACCGGCTGGTGGCGCGGGGCGATCTGGTGAAGGTCGGCGAGGACCGGCTGGGCGTGAAGCTGACCGAGATCGTCAAGGACTACGTCCCCGAAAGCTGACCATGCAGGCGCCCGCCCCCATAACCACAGCCCCCCTAACCACAGCCCCCCAGGCGCGCCCGGCCCCCGCCGGCGCGCCGCGCGCATGCGGCGCCGCGGCCCCGGCGGGCGGCTGGCTGCTGCGCCGCGCCCTGCCCGCCGCGGCGGCGCTGATGGTGCTGGCCGCGCCGGCGGCGGCGCAGGAGGCGGGGAACCTGCTGGGGCAGATCTCGGAGGCGCTCAGCGACGCGCCGCCCGGCTCGGACGAGAACGCGACGCTCAGCGGGCGCATCCTGCAGCTTCTGGCGCTGATGACGGTGCTCAGCATCGCGCCGGGGCTGCTGGTGGTGATGACCTCCTTCACGCGCTTCGTCATCGTCTTCTCGATGCTGCGCTCGGCGCTGGGGCTGAACCAGACGCCGCCGAACATGGTGCTGTCCTCGATGGCGCTGTTCATGACCTTCTTCGTCATGCAGCCGGTCTTCGAGGACGCCTGGGAGATGGGGCTGGAGCCGCTTCTCGACAACGCGATCACCGAAGAGCAGGCCTTTGCCCGCATCGGCGCGCCCTTCAAGACCTTCATGTTCGCCAACACGCGGCCCAAGGACCTGGCCCTCTTCGAGGACCTGGCGCAGCGCAGCGATGCCGCCTCGGGGCTGGACAGCGCCCCCGCCGCCGACCCCGAGCCGCCCGCCACCGCGGCCGAAGCCTCCTGGCGCAGCCTGGTGCCCGCCTTCCTGATCTCGGAGCTGCGGCGCGCCTTCTCGATCGGCTTCCTGATCTACCTGCCCTTCATCGCCATCGACCTGATCGTCGCCTCGGTGCTGATGAGCGCGGGCATGATGATGCTGCCGCCGGTGCTGATCTCGCTGCCGTTCAAGGTGATCTTCTTCGTGCTGATCGACGGCTGGTACATGCTGGCGGGCAGCCTGATGGAAAGCTACCTGCCGCTGGCGGGGGGCGGCTGATGGACCCGCGCCGCCCAGCCCCCGAAGGCCGCAAGGCCGCGCCGGACCAGGCAGCCGGCACCGGGCGCTTGCCGGGCGCGGCGCAGGACCTGCGCGCGCTTCTGGCGCGCGAGCTGGCGCATCACCCCCTGGGCGGCGCGGTGCTGGAAACCGCGCAGACCACCGGCGCGCGGCTCGATGATCTGTCGGCGCTGGCGCAGGTGATCGCCCGCCTCGACAGCACCGCCGGCGGGCCGCGCCCCGACCCGGCGCTGGTGCTCCTGCTCTCGCAGGCGCTGCAGGTGCTGGCCCTTCCCGTAGGCGCTTCCTCTGCCGCCTCTGGCTTAGAAAATCCCTGAAGAAGGATCGCCCCATGTCCGCTCTGCGCCCCACGACCAAGAAGCTGACCGGCCCGGAGAAAGCCGCGGTGCTGTTCCTTTGCCTCGGCGAGCAGCGCGGCTCGGCCCTGATGCAGAAGCTGGAGGAGGAGGACATCCAGAAGCTGACCCGCGCCATGTCCGGCCTGGGCAGCGTGCCGGCGGAGGTCGCGGACGAGGTGATGGAGCAGTTCACCGACAACCTGTCGAACGGCGGCGGTGTCGTCGGCTCCATGTCGATGGCCGAGAAGATGCTGCGCAAGTTCCTGCCCGACGAGGAAGTCGCCTCGATCATCGAGCGCGCCCAGGGTGCCCAGCAGGAGCGCGACCTCTGGGCCCGCTTCGGCGCGCTGAACGAGACGGTGATCGCGAACTACCTCAAGGCCGAGCATGCCCAGACCAGCGCCGCGATCCTGTCGCGCGTGACCCCGGACGTGGCCGCCCGCGTGCTGCCCCTGCTGGGCGAGGAGCTGATGCAGGAAGTCGTCGAGCGGATGATACGGATCGAGGCGGTCCCCAGCCACGTGATGCGCCAGATCGAGGAGACGCTGCGTGCCGACATCATGGCCAGCGGCAGCCAGCCCACGGCGAACGAGCTGCAGCAGCGCATGGCGAACCTCTTCAACCGGCTGGACCAGGATTCCTTCGGCAAGCTGTCGCAATCGCTGGAGGCGTCGATGCCGGACACCTTCCAGAAGATCAAACAGAAGATGTTCGTCTTCGGCGACCTCATCAAGCTGGACGCCCAGGCGCTGGCCCAGGTCATGCGGAACGTGCCGGGCAACACCCTGCCGCTGGCTCTGCGCGGCGCCAGCAAGGAGCTGCGCGACGCCTTCCTCGACGCGCTGCCCGCCCGTTCCCGCGATATGCTGGTGGAGGAGATGGCCTCCATGGGCCCGGTCCGCGGCTCGGAAGTGCGCGCGGCGCAGACGCAGATGGTCGATACCGCGCGCGAGCTGGCCGAGAACGAGGTCATCGCCCTGCCGATGGGCGATGAAGAGGACGAGCTGATCGAATGAGCGTCGAGCCGCCCCCCGGGTCCGGGTCGGGATCGGGCCGCCTGCCCGGCGCCCCGCCCCCCTCGGCGGCGGCGGTGCGGCTGATCTCGGCCCTGGCGCCCGATCACCCGGCCCGGCACGGCTGGGTCACCGGCCGCGTGCAGGAGGTGCTGGGCGCGGGCGTCTTTCGCATCGGCACGCCGCAGGGCTCGCTGCTGATCCACGCCCCGCAGGCCCAGGCCGAGGTGGGCGCCAGCCTGCAGTTGCGCCTTTCGGATGGCGCCGCGCAGCTGCGCCCCACGATCCCCGGTGGCGCGGGGAACGCCGGTGGCGGCCAGGCCCCGCCCCCTGCCCCGGCGCCCCTCGCGCCCAGCCCCGCGCCCGCGCTGCCGCTGTCCCTTGCCAGCCTCGCGCCGGTGCAAGCGGGCGCCGCCGCCGCCCAGGGCCCCGCGCTGCAGGCCCTGGGGGCGATGTTCCCGCAGGCCGGCGCGCCCAGCTTTCCGCTGATCGCCGCGTTGTTTCCAGTGGTCGCGCAGGACGGCACGCTGCACCGGCTGACGCAGCGGGCCTCGGGGCGCGGGCGGGCGCCGGACGCGCGGCTGGCCGGGGTGGCGCGGGGCGCCCTCGACATGCAGTCCGCGCGTATCTCCGACCACCCCACGGCGCGGCGCTGGACGCTGCCCTTCTTCACCGACGGCCAGCTCGACCACGCGCGGTGGGAGGCCTACGATTCGCCCGGCGGCGCCGCTGCCGGCGCCCTGCCGGAGCAGCACGTCCTGATGGAGGCGGAGTTTGCCCATTGCGGGAAGCTGCGGCTGCACGCGCTGCGCGACGGGCGCGGCCTGCGCCTGCACATGGCCTCCGAACGTCCCGTCAGCGCCGCGCGGACCGAGGCGATCCGCACCCTGGGCGAGAACCTGGCCGCGGCACTGGGGTGCGCCTTCGGGATGAGCACGGCAGTGGGGGAATTGCCCTGACGCGGACCGGCCAGCAGGGCTGACGGCGCCCTAGCGGTAAGGGCGCGTGGGCAGCGCGGAGATGGCGGTGATGTCGATCAGCACCGGGACGAACTGGCCGCTGGCGGCACTGTTCATCAGCTGCACCGCGACGTTCTGGGCCGCGCGCGAAGTGTCCAGCGCGTCGGTGATCGCCACGTAGCGCCGTTCCAGCTTCTCCAGTTCCTCGGGGTCTTTCAGCTTTTCGAGGTCGTACTTCTTCTCGAAAATCTCTTTCTGGCGGTCGACGTCGAGGCCGATCACCTCGTCGGGGATGCCCAGGGCCCGGCGCATGAAGCGGCCCATGTCCGCATCCTTCAGCACGTCGTACCAGGATTTGACGTCCCCGGCCTTCTCGCGGAACTCCAGCACCGCGCCGACTGCCTCGTTCTGGGCGGCGGCGTCGTCGATGAACTGCCGCTCGATGTAGCGATCGACCACCGCCTGCTGCCAGTCAGGGTCCGAAAAGTTGGGTGCGCCGACGCCCTCCGGGCCGAAATCGGCGGCCTTGTAGATCTCGCGGAAGCGCGGGTCGGTCAGGCGGTTGACCAGCGCCTTGCGGTCGTCGATGTCGCTTTCGAAGATCTTGCGCATCATCGCCTTGCCGAAGATCTGGTCCTCGAGGTCATAGGCGATCATGAAGAAACGGTAGACGTCCGGCTCTGCCACCAGCGCCTCGGCGCTGTCGATGGTGGCGGCCTTCTCGCGGAAACGCTCGATCGCGCGGGCGTGCTCGGCGCGACTTTCGATCATCTCCAGCTGCTTGTCGCGCGTGGCGTCCGTCAGCCGAAGGCCGACCTGGGTGCTCATGCCCAGGATGGGGATCATGCACCGCCCCCGATGGCCCGCAGCCCGACGTCCGAGGCGTGCCGGGCGCAGGGCTCGGGGTCCTCGTCGGACTTGGGCTGCGCCGCGCCCCGCTCGCCCTCGGCGCGCTCGCGGGCGGCGGCCAATTCGTCCGCGCCGATGGTGGTCCCTTCGGCCTTGCGCGCGGCATAGGCCAGCAGGTCCGCCTCGTGTTTCAGCACCGGGCGCAGGGCGCGCAGCGCCTTGTAGTAATCCATCACCGCGATGTAGTTGGCGGCCTCGAAGATGTTGTTCAGCGAGGGCCAGCTGAAGACGGTCGCCAGGGTGGCCAGCTCGCTCTGGATCTCGGGAACCAGCTTTTCGCGCAGGTTCGGCTGAATGAGAACGGTCTGCAGAAGCACGTAGACCCGGCCCACGGGCGTGCCCATGGCGCTTTCATCCAGCAGGTCCTGCCCGCGGATGACATCGGCATGGTTCTCGATCGTCAGAACGTGGCGCCGGCCGGAATTCCGGATCGCGCAGCCGTTCACGACGATACGCTCGTTGGGCTTGAGGGTCAGCTTCAGCGGCATGGGTCAGACCTTTTCCAGCGGGCGCGGGCCCTGTCCGGCCAGACCGTTGACGATGTTGCGGTTCACCTCGACCAGCGCGCGCACGCCGCCCTCGCCGCCCAGGATGGCGGTGGTGTGACGCTCGACCCACAGCGCGATGGAGATCAGCATCGCGCGCAGGTCCGGCGGCAGGGCGTTGTCAGGCTGGCTGAGGTCGTATTTCAAGGTCATCCAGACCGACTGGTTGTCGACCAGGTGATCGCGCAGCCCCTCGGCCAGCAGGCTCGACCGCTCCAGGCGGGAGTCGCTGGAATCGTAGTCCGCGGCGTGGCGTTCCAACCCGCTGGTGACGCGGCTCAGCACGCGGCGCTCGATCTGGCGGGGGGATTCCGATTGTTTGATGGTCTGCTTGTAAGCGGCGATGCTCATGCGTTCTGCTTCCCTCGACGGCCGTCATTCTGAACGGCTTGTTGTATTGGGTCGGCGGGACTGGAGGAGCGCGCCGACCGGGTCGTTCGGGTCGTGTGCGGGGGCCCGGCCGCCCGGGCCCCCGCGGATCGCGTTGCCCGCCTTAGCGGAAGAGCGACAGGATGTTCTGAGGCGCCTGGTTGGCGATCGACAGCGACTGCGTGGCCAGCTGTTGCTGAACCTGCAGCGACTGCAGACGCGCGGCTTCCTCTTCCATGTTGGCATCGACCATCGAGCCGACACCGCTGTCCAGCTTGTCGGTCAGATCCTGCAGGAAGTTCTGCTGGGTCTCGATCGCCTTTTCGGCCACGCCGAGCTCGGTTGCCGCATCAATGATGCTGGCAAGCGCCGTGTCCGCAGTAGAAAGGTGGCCGGACATAGCGCCATCGCTGGCCGTGGAGATATCGATTGCGGCAAGAGCGGACTGCAGGGCGCTCATGTCGGTGGTGGTAAAGGTAATATCGGTAGTCGCCAGCGTGCTGCCGCTGCGGCTCACTCCCGAGATGGCCGTGTGAGTTCCGGCGCCTGCAGCGTCGATCAGATTTTCACCGTTGAATGCCGACTGCTCGATAGCCGTCAGCATCTGAGCGGCCAGCGAATCCAACTCTTCCTGTACTTTCCCACGATCGATGCCGCTGGAGGTAGCAAAAGCCACTCGGTCAACGAATTGCTGTGCAAGATCGACCATCGTCTCGGCACCGAGTCGCGCCGTAGAGACAGAGTTCTTCGTCAGCGTCAGGCCTTCGGAGATCGCCTTGTTCATCCCGCTCTCCGAGTTCATCGTCTTGGAGATCGAGAAGTAGGACGCGTTGTCCTTGCCGGACTGCACCTTCATGCCGCTCGAGATGCGGCTCTGGGTGTTGTTGAGGTTGTCGTTGATACCGCGCAGGGTCGCCAGGGCGCTCATCGCGGAGTTGTTGGTGAGAATGGAAGACATTTCTTGCTCCGATTTCTTTCGTGGTTAATTCGTCTTCTGACGAAAATCCGAAGCTCGTTGGTGAGCTCCGATAAACCAGATTGAAACCAAAGGTTACGGCAAATTTAAGGAACTAGACCGAGGTGTCGAAACTTGTGCCCAATGGTGACGCCACGTCACCGCGCACCTCGCCGCTTTCGCCGTATACCCCCTTCAACCCGTGCCGATCGCGGATGCGCGACAGCTCCTCCACCAGGTCGCCCGCGGCCCGCGCGGCGGCCCGTGTGAGGCGGGCGTTTCGCTCCATAACCTCCTGAAACGCCGCAACTTTATCCCTAAGGGCGGCGCTTCCTTCCCCGCCCTCGGCCAGGGCTTGTTCCAGGGCGGGCGCGGCGGCTTCCAGTTCGGCCAGCGCCGCCGCCTTGCGGGGGGCGAACTGGGGGGCCTGGTCGAAGTCGCCAGCGGCAATTGTGTCATTCTCGTGGCGCAATAGCGTCGTTGCTGCGGCAAGAAGATTGCCCAGGTCCTTTTGGCTCATCGCGTGGGTCCTTCGTCCTTTGGTTGTGCGCCGTAGGCAGTAAGCACTTGCTCGACGCTCTGCGCGATCCCGGTGGTGCCGCTTTCGGCGATTTCCTCGGCCATGGCGCGGGCCAGGAAGCTGCGCCAGGTCTCCTCCGCATGCCCCCCGCCGAAGGAGCCGAGGTCCACGGTTTTCAGCATCTCGTCGACCGCCTGGCTCAGGAAAACCTCCTCGAACTCGCGGGCGGCCCGGGCGGCGGCCTGGGGGCTTTCGCTGCCGGCCCGCAGGTTCGGGGTGGCGGCCTGCCCCAGCAGGGCCAGCTTGCCGGCGATCTGCGGCCCCATCAGATGATCTCCAGGTCCGCGTGCAGCGCGCCCGCGGCCTTGATCGCCTGCAGAATGGAGATGGTCTCCGTCGCGCCGACGCCGATGGCGTTGAGGCCGTCCACAAGGCGCTGCAGGCTGACGTCGCCTTCCAGCACGGTGAACTTCGCCTCCTTCTCGCGCACCTCGACGGTGGTTTCGGGCACGACGACGGTGGTGCCGCCGATGCTGATCGGCTCGGGCTGGCTGACCGAGAGGTCCTCGCGCACGGTGACCGTCAGCCCGCCCTGGCTGACCGCCACCTGGTCGATGCGCACGTCCGCGCCGATCACGATGGTGCCGGAACGCGCGTCGATCACAACCTTGGCGACGTTGTCGGGGTCGACCCGCAGGTTCTCGATCTTGGCCATCAGCTCCGGCATGTCGACCTTGCCGGCGGGCGCCACCTCGATCGTCGTGGGGTCCAGCGCGGTGGCGATGGTCTGCCCCAGCGTCTGGTTGATCACGTCCTCCACCCGTTCGGCGGTGGTGAAATCCGGGGTGCGCAGGGCGATGCGCAGGCTGCGCAGCGAGGCGAGGTCGAAGTCGATCTCGTTCTCCACCGTGGCGCCGTTCTCGATCCGCGCGACCGTGGGCACGCCCTCGACGATCGAGGCGTTGATGCCCTGCGCGGCGAAACCCGCGACGGCGATCGGTCCCTGGGCCACGGCGTAGATCTCGCCATCGGCGCCCGACAGGGGCGTGACGATCAGCGTGCCGCCGCGCAGGCTGGAGGCGTCGCCAAGCGAGCTGACCACCACATCGATGGTCGAGCCGCGGCGCGCGAAGGGCGGCAGCATCGCGGTGACCATGACCGCCGCGGTGTTCTGCGTCTTCATCTGGTCTTCGCTGAGGTTGCCGACGCCCAGCCGCTCCAGCATGCCTTCGATGGATTTCTGCGTGAAGGGCGAGTTGCGCAACGTATCCCCGGTGCCGTTCAACCCGACCACCAGGCCGTAGCCGACAAGCTGGTTCTCGCGCACGCCCTCGAAGGTGGCGATGTCCTTGATCCGCACGTCGGCCGTGGCGGCGAGCGGCGCAAGCGCCAGCACGGCGGAAAGCGCGGAGGCGATGAGGCTGCGAATGATGCGCATGGTCCAAATATCCATAAGCCTGGGGCCACGGCCCCGAATGCAAGGATTACACAGCAAAGCGGCGGCAATATCAAGGATAAAGCCCTGCGTTGTAGTGCCCGTCCGCGGAACAATTCTTGACTATCCTTGCAAACCCCCGCTATCGTGACGGAAACCCAACCGCCGCCCAGCGGCGCGCCGCGAGGATCGCAATGCACGTCTACCTATACGAGCCCCGCCCCGAACGCGCTGCCGGCCTGACGGCCGAACTGGCCTCGGCCGGGATGGAAGCGGTGCTGGTGGGGGCAGAGTTCTTCGCGGGCGACCTGGGCCAGCGCGTCGGCAAGGCAACCCCGACCCGGCCCTTCCTGCTGGCCGCGACCGAGGACGCCGAGGCGCATCTGCGCGCCCTGCGCCGCGCCGATTGCCGCAACGCCGTCTTCATGCTGCGCGACTTCCGCAACGCGCGCGCCGCGGCCGAGGCGCTGGACGCGGGCGCCGACGACGACCTGGTGATCCCGCTGAAGGCGGTGGAATTTCGCGCCCGGATCAACGCGGTGAACCGCCGCGCCTTCGGCCATGCCGCCGAAAGCGTCGAGATCGGCGAGGTCACGGCCTTCTTCGACGGGCGCGACCCGCAGGTCGCCGGCCAGCGGGTGAAACTGTCGCGGCGCGAGCATGCGATCTTCCAGCACCTGGCGCTGAACGCCGACCGGGTGGTGCCCAAATCGGCGATCTACGACGCGGTCTACGGCATGGCGGACGACCAGCCCTTCGACAAGGTGATCGACGTCTACATCTGCAAGATCCGCAAGAAACTGGCGCAGGCCGCCCCCAGCGGGCACCAGTACATCGAGACGGTCTACGGCCGGGGCTACAAGTTCGCCGCCGCCGAAGGCACCGCCCCGGTGCTGACGCAAACGGCCCCCGCGCTGGACGGCATGACGCTGCACGCGGCCGAATGAACGGGCGCCGCGCGCCCCGGCCCCGAAGGCCGGGCGCGCGCCGAAAGCCGTTTTAGTTCATGAAGTTGAGGAAGGTCAGCTGGTTCATCCGCGCGGTGATGGTGTAGGTCGCCTCCATCTGCGCCTGAAGCTGCGACAGCCGGGTCGCGGCGTCGTA
>JBPEXR010000031.1:0-1929 GCA_052031355.1 Paracoccaceae bacterium | reverse complement strand
GCCTCGGCGCCTCCGGCAGCCTCCGCGGCCTCGACCGCGGGATAGCCAGCGCGGGCGGCGGCCGCCTTCAGCCCCTCCAGGGTCACCGCGCCTTCCAGCGCGCGCACCCGCACCATGCCGTCCGCCAGGCTGGCAGAGACTTCGCGCACGCCGGGCTCGGCCGCGAGCGCCCGCTCGATTCGCCCGGTGCAGGAAGCGCAGCTCATGTTGCGGGCAGCGAAGGCATGCTGCACCTCGCGTGCCGGGTAGCCGGCCGCGCGCAACGCCTCCAGCGCCGGGGCCAGCGGGGCGCCGGGGTCCAGCCGCAGCTGCGCGCTTTGCCCGGCCAGGTTGACGCTGGCCTCGGCCACGCCGGGGGCCGCCGAAAGCGCCCGGTCCGCCCGCGCGACGCAGCTGCCGCAGTTCAGGTTTTCAAGCTGCAGCGTCAGTGGCGGCTGGGCGTTCGCCGGCCGGGACGGCGCGTCTGGCGCGGCTGGCGCGGCCGTGGTTGCGGTTGTCATGGCACCCTCCAATCTGGTCATGACAGGGCAGATAAGGCTTCCAGTAACTGTAAGGTCAAGACACGTTGGCGCGATTTCCGCGCGCCCCCGCCCGGGCCGCCCGGCGGCACCCCGCCGGGGCCGGCCCTCCGGGGGGTTGCACCGCGGCGGCGCGGGGCGTATATGGACCCCAACAGCGGCGCGTCGGGCTCTGGTCCGAAGCACCACCGGAAACATCGACGGGCCGCGCGCCCGTTTTTTTGTGCCCGGCGGTCCGCCGCCCGGCCTTCAGCAAGGAAGGTCCGCCCGCGTATGTCGAACGACCTCATCGCCAAAGCCGCCATCGACCGGCGCCTGTCGGAAATCATCACCCCGGTGATCGAGGACCTGGGCTTCGAGTTGGTGCGCGTGCGCCTGATGTCCGGCAAGTCCACGACGCTGCAAGTCATGGCCGACCGGCCCGACGGCGGCATCGAGGTGGACGAATGCGCCGCGATCTCCAACGCGATCAGCGCCGCGCTGGACGTCGAGGACCCGATCCTGGACGCCTATACGCTGGAAGTCTCCAGCCCCGGCATCGACCGTCCGCTGACCCGCCTGAAGGACTTCGAGGCCTTCGAGGGCTACGAGGCGAAGATCGAAACCTCCGAGCTGATCGACGGCCGCCGCCGCTTCAAGGGCGTGCTGGCCGGCGTCGAGGGCGAGGAGGTGCTCATCAACCTCGAGGAGGGCACCGTCGGGCTGCAGTTCGACTGGCTCAGCGATGCCAAGCTGGTGCTCACCGACGAGCTGATCCGCGAGATGCTGCGCCAGCGCAAGAGCGCCGGCGCCCTGAACGAAGAGACTTTCGACCAGATCGAGACCGAAGAGCGGTCGCAGGAGGACTAAACATGGCAATCACCTCTGCTAACCAGTTGGAGCTGCTGCAGACCGCCGAAGCGGTGGCGCGCGAAAAGATGATCGACCCCGGGCTGGTGGTCGAGGCGATGGAGGAAAGCCTCGCCCGCGCCGCCAAGAGCCGCTACGGCGCCGAGATGGACATCCGCGTCTCGATCGACCGCAAGACCGGCCGCGCCACCTTCACCCGCGTGCGCACCGTGATCGCCGACGACGAGGAGCTGGAGAACTACCAGGCCCAGCTGACCGTCGAGCAGGCCAAGCAGTACCTCGAGAACCCGCAGCCCGGCGACGAGATCGTCGACGAGGTGCCCCCGGTCGAGATGGGCCGCATCGCCGCGCAAAGCGCCAAGCAGGTGATCCTGCAGAAGGTGCGCGAGGCCGAGCGTGACCGCCAGTACGAGGAATTCAAGGACCGCGCCGGCACCATCATCAACGGCGTCGTCAAGCGCGAGGAATACGGCAACGTCATCGTCGACGTGGGCCGCGGCGAGGCGATCCTGCGCCGCAACGAGAAGATCGGCCGCGAAAGCTACCGCCCGAACGACCGCAT
>JBPEXR010000309.1:0-3290 GCA_052031355.1 Paracoccaceae bacterium | reverse complement strand
AGACGATGCGGCTGCAGCCCGCCGCCAGCGCCGCCTCGGCCAGCGTCAGCGAACCGGCGACGTTGTTGCGCCAGTAGCGGGCCGGGTCCTGCATGCTCTCGCCCACCTGGCTGAGGGCGGCGAAATGCATGACCGCCACGGGGCGATGCGCGGCGAAAACCGCGTCTAGGCGGTCCCGGTCCAGCAGGTCCCCTTCTTCCAGCGGGCCGAACTTCACCGCTTCGCGCCAGCCGGTGACGAGATTGTCGTAGGTCACGGGCGTGAACCCCGCCGCCTTCAGCGCCTTGCAGGCGTGCGAGCCGATGTAGCCGGCCCCGCCGGTGACCAATACCTTGTCCATCCCGTTCCTCTTGTCCTGCCCGTAATCTGCCTTATCGGCCGTAATAGTCCCTGTACCAGGCGACGAACCGGGCCACGCCCTCGCGCAGGTCGGTGCCCGGGGCGTAGCCGGTCAGCCGCTGCAGAAGGGCGGTGTCCGCCCAGGTCGCCGGCACGTCGCCCGGCTGCATGTCCATCAGGTTCCGCTGCGCCTTTTGCCCCAGCGCGCCCTCGATCGCCGCGATGAAATCGCCCAGTTTCGCCGGCTGCGCGTTGCCGATGTTCACGACCCGCCAGGGCGCCACCGGCGACAGGCTGTCCCCCTCCGGCACCGGCCCGTCGGGGCGCGCGGGCGGCAGGGGCTCCAGCCGCATCAACGCCTCGATGAGGTCGTCGATATAGGTGAAATCGCGCTGCATTTCCCCGTGGTTGTAGACGTCGATCGGCGCACCTTCGAGGATCGCGCGGGTGAACTTGAACAGCGCCATGTCCGGCCGGCCCCAGGGCCCGTAGACGGTGAAGAAGCGGAACAGGGTCACCGGCAGATCGTGCAGATGCGCATAGGCATGCGCCATGCCTTCGGTGGCCTTCTTGGTGGCCGCGTAGAAGGACATCTGGTGATCGGCGCGGTCCGTCTCGCCATAGGGCATGGACGTGTTCGCGCCGTAGGCCGAACTGGTCGAGGCGATCAGCAGGTGCGCGGGCGGATGCTGGCGTGCCGCCTCCAGCAGCTCGAAGGTGCCGGTGACGTTGGCCTCGAGGTAGGCGCGCGGGTTCTCCAGCGAATAGCGCACCCCCGCCTGCGCGGCGAGGTGGAAGACCGCGTCGTAGGCCTCCTCGGCGAAAAGCCCCGCCAGAAGCCCCGGCGCCTCCACCGCGCCCTCCACGAAGCGGAAGGGCGCGTCCTGCGGCAGCTGCGCCAGCCGCGCGCGCTTCAGGCCGACGTCGTAATAGTCGGTCATCGCGTCGAGGCCGGTCACCTGCCAGCCCTCGGCCAGCAGCCGGGCGCAGAGGTGGTAGCCGATGAACCCGGCCGCCCCGGTGACCAGCGCGTGCTTCATGCGCGCCCCTTGCGCAGGTCGTCAAAGGCGCGCAGCTCGCCGATCAGCCCTTCCATCTGGTCGACCGGGATCATGTTCGGCCCGTCCGAGGGCGCGTTGTCCGGGTCCTCGTGCGTCTCGATGAAAAGGGCCGAGACGCCGACCGCCACCGCGGCCCGCGCCAGCACCGGGGCAAACTCGCGCTGCCCGCCGGAGGTGGCGCCCTGCCCGCCGGGCTGCTGCACCGAATGCGTGGCGTCGAAAACCACCGGGTAGCCGCTGCGTCCCATGATC
Source organism: Paracoccaceae bacterium (assembly GCA_052031355.1). GTDB lineage: Bacteria > Pseudomonadota > Alphaproteobacteria > Rhodobacterales > Rhodobacteraceae > JBPEXR01. Next base: position 1,638 of record JBPEXR010000309.1, on the reverse strand, counting down.
GGCAGGCCGCGGAAGTCGCTGACCAGCGTGTTGTAGCCAAAGCTCGTGCCGCGGTCGCACAGCATGATGCGCCGGTTGCCGGTGCTGGCGATCTTGGCGGCGACATTCTCCATGTCCCAGGGCGCCAGGAACTGGCCCTTCTTCACGTTGATCGCGCGCCCGGTCTCCCCCGCGGCCAGCAGTAGGTCCGTCTGCCGGCACAGGAATGCGGGGATCTGCAGCACGTCGCAGACCTCGGCCGCCGGGGCGCATTGATCGGGCAGGTGGACGTCCGTCAGGACGGGACAGCCGAATTCCTCGCGGATGCGGCCCAGGATCTCCAGCCCGGCCTCGATCCCCAGCCCCCGCGCGGTGCCGAGGGAGGATCGGTTGGCCTTGTCGAAACTGGCCTTGAAGATGAAGCCCGTGCCGGTGGACGCGCAGGCGGCGGCGATGCGTTCGGCCATCATCCGCGCGTGGTCCAGGCTTTCCAGCTGGCACGGCCCGGTAATCAGCGCCACGGGGTTCGCGCCGCCGATGCGCAGCGCGCCCAGTTCGATCACGGAAGTCTCGATCGGCTCCATTCAGCCCTCCTTCAGCACGGCTTCGATGCGCGCCACGTCCTCGGGGTTGTTCAGCTCCCAGAACAGCCGGCCCCGGGCCTCGACCTCGGTGCAAAGAACCGGGATGCCGTGGTGCAGGAAGCGCAGCTGCTCCAGCCCTTCAAGCTGCTCCAGCGGGCCGGGCGCCGCCGCGCGGTAGGCGCGCAGGGCCTCGGGCCGGTAGGCGTAGACCCCGACGTGGTGGAAGACCGGGATCGGGTCGGGCAGCTTGCCGGGGTCGATATAGGGCAGCACTTCCTTGGAGAAGTAGAGCGCGCGCCCCGCCGCGTCGAAGACCGCCGTCGTGCCGCCGACCCGGCCGGCGCGCCGATCCTCGGTGAACATGCCGTAGGTCTTGGCGTCGCAGCGCAGCACCGGGGTGGCCACCTGCGCTTCCGGCGCGGCCCGCATCGCGTCGATCAGCGCCTCGACGAACCAGGGCGGCGTCAGCGGCGCGTCGCCCTGCAGGTTGACGATAAGATCGCTCTCCAGTCCCGCCACTTCCAGCGCCTCGGCGCAGCGGGCGGTGCCGTTCTCGGCCTCGGGCGAGGTCATGATGACCGAAGCGCCGAAATCTTCGGCCGCGCGGGCGATGCGCGCGTCATCGGTCACGACATAGGTCGCATCCACGCCCGCGACCTGCTGCGCCGCGCGCCAGGTCATCTCGATCAGGCTCTGTTCCGTGCCATCGGCCTGGCGCAGCCGCGCCAGCGGCTTGCCCGGGTAGCGGGTCGAGCCGTAGCGGGCGGGAATGAGGATGGTGCTGCGCATGGGTGTCCTTGCGGCCGGTGTCGCGTGGCAGGGTCGGCAATGGCGATAGCGCGGAACGCCCCCCGGGGGCAATGCCCGCGCCGCCCCCGGCTTCATCTCGCCGGAAATACTCCGGGGGGCGCAGGCGCAGCCTGCGGGGGGCAGCGCCCCCGAATGCGCAAAACATTTCGCACACTGGCTGCAGACGAAAGAAACTCCTCCCGCATCGCCGCAAACCCGGAAAACGGGCGAGTTTTTCCCCGCCGCCGCACTACCCTATGGGCAAACCGCGCCCGCGCGCGCCCCC
>JBPEXR010000308.1:0-5106 GCA_052031355.1 Paracoccaceae bacterium | reverse complement strand
TGGCATGCACCTCGATCGCCGGGTCCGCGGCCCAGCCTTCGGGCGCCTGGTCGGCCAGGCGCAGCAGCGCGCGCACGGGAAGGCCCTCGGCTCGGGCGGCGGAGACCACGTGGCGGCCCAGGAACCCGGCGGCGCCGGTGACCACCAGCCAGGGCGCGGCGGGCTGCGCCTCCGCCTGCGCCCCGGTGCCTGGCTGCGGCGTCACCGGGCCCATGGCATCGGCTCCATCGGGGGGCAGCGGGTGGTCATGTCGCGCGCCGTGCCGGCGCGGCCGGCCTCCTGGATGGCCAGCGTCACCTCGTTGAGGTGCAGGCCGAATTCGGCGGAAAGGCGGCAGTCGCGCCCCTCGGCGAGGGCGTCCAGCATCTCCACCGGGCCGAGGGCGAAATTCATCCGCGCCGCCCCGCGCCGTGGCGGCTTGGGGTGCGTCGGCCCGCGCAGTTTCACGCGGCGCGGCCAGGGATGCTCCATCAGCCGGCGGCGCAGCACCAGCCGGCGGGCGAAGCGCACCGGGGCGGCGTTGTCCCAGGCCTTCGCCACGCGCAGCACGCCCGCGTCGCCCACCACCGTCAGCCCGTGATCGTGCGGCGCCAGGATCGAGCAGGTCAGCCGCGCCACGACGCCGCTTTCGAAGAACAGCGTCGCGCTGGTGTAATCCGGCGCGCCGCCGCCGCCGGGCTTGTCCGGGAGCAGCTCTGCCCCCGCGGCGACGACGCGCGTCACCGGCCCGAAATGGGCGATCAGCCAGGTGAGGTAGTAGCCCGCATGCTCCAGCGTGCAGCCGGTGGCGAACTCGTCCTGCGCCGGCCAGGGCGCGCCGCTGTCGCTGCGCCAATCGGCCAGCGGCGCCTGCGGGATGAAGCCGTCGTCAAGCTCGGCGTAGACCAGCCGCGGGGTGCCGGCGATCCCGTCGCGCAGCGCCTTGCCCAGGGTCTGCGCCGTCTCGCCCAGCACCGAACAGGGGGCGCTGGACAGCAGCAGCCCGCGCGCCTGCGCCAGATCGGCCAGCGCCCGCGCCGTTTCCATGTCGAGGGCCAGCGGCTTTTCCGAATAGCAGTGATGCCCGGCCTCCAGCACCGCGCGGCTGACCTCGGCATGGCTGGAGGGGTTGGTCAGGTTCAGGACAACGCAGCCCTCGGGCAGCGCCTCCAGCAGCCCGGGCAGCGAGTCCCAGGCCGGCAATTGCCAATGCCCGCAGAAGGCCGCCAGCCGGCGCGCGTCGCGGTCATGCGCGCCCAGCACCGTGATGTCCGGGTAAAGGCGCAGCGACGTCATGTAGAGGTCGGCCACGTAGCCGCAGCCGATCAGCGCCACGCTGCGCTTGCCGCCCATCTTCCCTGCCCCTGCTTTCATCGTTTTCGACCATAGGCCCTGCGTTGCGCGAAGGACATGCCAAAGCAACGCGGCGCAATTGCGGCGCAGGGTGGGCCCGCGGGGGGCGCGGCCTTCATCGCGGCAGCGGCATCAGCGCCCCGCGCAGGCGGCAGTCCCGCCGGGTGTCCGGGGCGCAGCGCCGCGGCTCCAGCCCCCGGGTCAGGCAGATGCGCGCCTCCTGCACGTAGCCGTCGCGACAGGTCAGGGTGATCATGTCGGCCTCGAGCTGCGGGTTGGCGGCCAGGAAGGCGGCCTCCACCGCCCCGGCGGAAATGCGGCGCACCCCGCCGCCCGGCGCCGGCACGCGCAGCGCGGCGGGGCGGGTGATCGCCGCGTAGGCGCGGCGGGCGGTGTCGAAATACTCTTGCGCCGCCAGCCCGCTGCAGGTGCCGTGCTTCTTCCACTGGTGCCAGGCCAGCCCGGCGGTGCCCATGATGTCGGCCATCGCCGCGGTCTGCGCGCGGCTGGGCGGGCGCTGGTTCGTGGGGCAATAGTCGGGCCAGCCCTCCTCGTACTGCGGCCAGAGACCGTGCAGGATCCAGCCGTGGCCCGCGCCCGCGTCGCATTGCTCGGACCCGCGGGCGCGCCCTTCCAGCGCGCACCAGCTGGGCGACCAGCTGAGGGCGAGAAGGTAGTAGTCGAAGGCCCCGGCCCGGTCCTGCCCCCCGCCCTGCGCATGCAGGGGACCGGGAGCCACCGCCCCGGCGGCGGCCAGCACGAGGGCGCAAACGGCAAGCAGATATGGGCGCATTCACTCTTTCCTTATCGCGTTCGGCAAAGTATATAGCCGCCAAGTTCCCCTACAACGGAAACGGGTCCCCGCCGCGGGACGGCCTGAAGCCAGGCCACGGGGAAGATGTATTAAGGAGTTATCGCGATGGCCAAACCCCTCATGGCAAAGGCGACCGCCGTCTGGCTGGTCGACAACACCACGCTGACGTTCAAGCAGATCGCCGATTTCACCGGCATGCACGAGCTTGAGGTGCAGGGCATCGCCGATGGCGACGTGGCCGCCGGCGTGAAGGGGTTCGATCCCATTGCCAACAACCAGCTGGAGCAGGAAGAGATCGACCGCGGCGAGCGCGATCCCCTCTACAAGCTGAAGCTGAAGTTCAACCCCGCCGCCGCCGGCGAGGAAAAGCGTCGCGGCCCGCGCTACACGCCGCTGTCGCGCCGCCAGGACCGCCCCGCGGCGATCCTTTGGCTGGTCAAGTTCCACCCGGAGCTGAGCGATGGCCAGATCAGCAAGCTGGTGGGCACCACCAAGCCGACGATCCAGGCGATTCGCGAGCGCACGCACTGGAACATCGCCAACATCCAGCCGATCGACCCGGTCGCCCTGGGCCTGTGCAAGCAGTCCGAACTGGACGCCGCCGTGCAGAAGGCCGCCAAGAAGAAGGCCGCCGAGGGCGCGGTGATGAGCGACGACGAGCGGCGCAAGCTGGTCTCGACCGAGCAGAGCCTGGGCATGGAAGCCGAGCCGCGCATCCCCTCCGCCATCGAAGGGCTGGAGACCTTCTCCCTCAGCGGTAACGACACGCAAAAGAAGGAAGAAGAGGTGCTGGACGCCGAGAGCTTCTTCAACCTGCCCGGCGACAAGGACGAGAAGGACGAAGACGAGGATTGAGGGCGCCGCGCCCGCGCGCGTCCCTTCACCCGCGACGAAAACGCCCCGCAGGCCAGGCTTGCGGGGCGTTTTTTTTGGCGGTTGGGCGCCCCGGCAGGGGGGCGGCCGCCGCGTTGCGTCAGATGACCACGACGTCCAGCGGCGGGAAGCCGTTGAAGCCGACCGAGGAATAGGACGAGGTATAGGCCCCGCAGTTGCGGATCACGATACGGTCGCCGGCGCGCAGACCGTCGGGCAGGGCCACCGGGCGCTTTTCATAGAGCACATCCGCCGAATCGCAGCTGGGGCCGGCGAGGATGCAGGGGCTTTTCGGCTCGTGATCGCGGGCGGTCACGAACTGGTAGCGGATCGCCTCGTCGATGGTCTCGGCCAGGCCGGAGAACTTGCCGATGTCCAGGTAGACCCAGCGGTGCAGGTCGTCGTGCGACTTGCGGCTGACCAGCAGCACCTCGGCCACGATCATGCCGGCCTCGGCCACCAGGCCGCGGCCCGGCTCGGCCATCACGCGGCGGGCGCCGGGGAAACGGGCCTCGACCATTTCCATCACGCGGGCGGCGTAGATGGTGGGGGGCACGATCTCCTCGCCGTAGAAGGCCGGGAAGCCGCCGCCGATGTTCAGCAGGTCCAGCGCGATGCCGCTGGCGCGCGCGGCGTGCCAGACCTCGGCCACCTGGGCCAGGGTGTCCGACCACATGGCCGGATCGCGGGTCTGGCTGCCGACGTGGAACGACAGGCCGACGGGCGCAAGGCCCAGCGCGGCGGCGCGGTGCAGCAGCTCCAGCGCCATGGCGGGGGTGCAGCCGAACTTGCGGCTCAGCGGCCAATCGGCGCCGGTGGCCCCGACCAGCAGGCGGATGTAGACCTCGGCGCCGGGGGCGTGGGCGGCGATCTTCTCCAGCTCTTCCTCGGCGTCGGCGGCGAACAGGCGCAGGCCCGCGGCATGGGCGAAGGCGATGTCAGAGGCGCGCTTCACCGTGTTCCCGAAGGAGATATGCGCCGGGTCCGCGCCCAGGCCCAGGCACAGCTCGATCTCGCCGCGCGAGGCGGCGTCGAAATGCGCGCCCTCGGCGACCAGCGTCTCGATGATCGCGCGCTCGGGGTTGGCTTTCACGGCATAGTGGATGTCGGCGCGGCCGAGGCCCGCCTTCAGGGCGCGGTACTGCTGCGCCACCGCCTGGGTGTCCAGAACCAGCGTCGGGCGGTCGAATTGCGCGCCGGCGATGTAGCCTTCGATCCGGGCTTGCGGTGCGGGGGCGAAAGGGACAACGGCAGCATTGCCCGGAAACGGGTTTACGTAGGCGTTCATGGTCATCTCCAGTGGACCGGGCCGCGAAAGGGCGGCGAAGTTCAAACGGGAGACGTTACCGTCGCTACGTAAACTCGGGCGGATGGTCCGCCGGCCAGAGGCGCGTGCGTTGGCGTCTGATCGCGCATTTAGGATCGCTTCCCGCACCGCGCAAGAAAAATGTGGGGCATGGGCGGAAAAAATGCGTGAGGGGCCCGCGGCCGTGCCCTGCAGGTGACGGCGCCGCGAAATTCCGCCTCCCCGCCGCAGGAAAGTGGCGCGCGATGGCGCGGGGCCGCCTACCCTGCGCGCCATAAACGCAGCGCAAAGCGACGAGGGGCATTACATGCTGAACGAATTCAAGGACTTCATTGCCAAGGGCAATGTCATGGACATGGCCGTGGGCATCATCATCGGGGCCGCTTTCACGGCGATCGTCAAATCCATGGTCGACGACATCCTGAACCCGATCATCGGGCTTTTCACCGGCGGGATCGATTTCTCCGACAAGTTCGTCGTCCTGTCGGGCGAGGCGGCCAGCTTCGCCAGCCTGGCCGAGGCGCGCGAGGCGGGGGCCGCGGTCTTCGCCTATGGCGCCTTCATCAGCTCGGTCATCAACTTCCTGATCGTCGCCTTCGTGGTCTTCATGCTGGTCAAATGGGTGAACCGCGTGAAATCGATGGCCGAGAAACCCGACGAGGTCGCCCCCGAGGTGCCCACCGGCCCCAGCGAGAAGGATATCCTGATCGAGATCCGCGACGCCCTGCAGCGGGGCTGACGCGGGGGCCCGCGCCGCCCTGGCGGCGCGGGCTTGTCTGCC
>JBPEXR010000307.1:0-5511 GCA_052031355.1 Paracoccaceae bacterium | reverse complement strand
CGCCCTCGGAGCGGGCGCAGCGCAAGGTGACCGCCGCCCTTGGCCCGCGCCACCGCGCCTGGATCGAGGCCGCCCCCTTCTGCGCGCTGGCCACCGTGGGGCCGCAGGGCATGGACGTCAGCCCGCGCGGCGCGGCGGCGCCGGTTGCCACGGTGCTGTCGCCGACGCGCATCGCCCTGCCGGACCTGCCGGGGAACAACCGCCTCGACAGTCTGCGCAACCTGGTGGCGGACGGGCGGGCGGCGCTGATGTTCCTGATCCCCGGCGTGGCCGAGGTGATGCGGATGAACGGCACGGGTTTCGTCACCGACGATGCCGACCTGCGCGAGAGCCTGCGCCGCGGCGGCGCGCGCCCCGCGGCGGCGGTGGTCTTCGATATCGCCGAGGTTTACGTGCATTGCCCCAAGGCGATCCGCTTCGCGGCGCTTTGGGAAGGGGCATCGCCGGCGGCGGACCCGGGCGCGGTGCCCGGCCTCGCGGAATTGCTGGAAGAGGCGCTCTCCGCCGCGCCATCTGGCGGAAGCTGACCGAACCGGAAGGCGCAGGGCCGGGCGGCTGGCCGCCCCCGCGCGGTGGTGCAGGGGCGCCGGCCGAACCGGCGCCCGAAGTTTCACGCGATCAGGAGTGGATGGGCCCGTCGCCGCAGGCCAGCGCCGCCTCGCGCACCGCCTCGGAATAGGTCGGGTGCGCGTGGCAGGTCAGCGCCAGGTCCTGCGCCGAGGCGCCGAATTCCATCGCCACGCAGACCTCGTGGATCAAATCGCCTGCCATCGGCCCGATGATATGCGCGCCGAGGATGCGATCGGTCTCCTTGTCGGCCAGCAGCTTGACGAAGCCGTCGGCGGCGAAATTGGCCTTGGCGCGGCCGTTGCCCATGAACATGAACTTGCCGACCTTGTAGGCGCGGCCCTCGTCCTTCAGCTCTTCCTCGGTGGCGCCGACGGCGGCGACCTCGGGGTGGGTGTAGATCACGCCGGGGATGACGCCGTAGTTGACGTGGCCGTGCTTGCCGGCGATCTGCTCGGCCGCGGCCATGCCCTCGTCCTCGGCCTTGTGGGCCAGCATCAGGCCGGGCACCGCGTCGCCGATGGCGTAGATCCCCTTGACCGAGGTCTGCCAGTCCTTGCCGATCTTGATCTGGCCGCGCTCGGTCATCTCGACGCCCAGCTCCTTCAGGCCCAGCCCGTCGGTGAAGGGCTTGCGGCCGGTGGCGACCAGAACGGCGTCCGCCTCGACCGTCTTCTCGCTGTCGTCCTTGCGCAGCTTGTAGGTGACCTTGCAGCCCGCATCGCCGCTTTCGACGCCCTGCACCGCGGCGCCCATCACGAACTTCAGGCCCTGCTTCTTCAGCAGGCGCTGGAAGTTCTTCTGCACCTCGCCGTCCATGCCCGGGGTCACGTGGTCGAGGTATTCGATCACCGTCACCTCCGTGCCCAGCCGGTTGTAGACCGAGCCGAGCTCCAGCCCGATGACACCGGCGCCGATGACGACCAGCTTCTTGGGGATTTCCTTCAGCGCCAGCGCGCCGGTGGAGGAGACGACACGCTCCTCGTCGATCTCCACCCCGGGGATCGCGGAAGGCTCGGACCCGGTGGCGATGATGATGTTCTTGGCCTCGTGCACCTCGTCGCCGACCTTGACCTTGCCGGCCTCGGGGATCGAGCCCCAGCCCTTCAGCCAGTCGATCTTGTTCTTCTTGAACAGGAACTCGATGCCCTTGGTGTTGCCCTCGATCACCTCGTCCTTGTAGGCCAGCATCTTGTCCCAATCGACCTCGGGGGCCTTGGCCATCAGGCCCATCTTCTCGAAGTTGTGCTGTGCCTCGTGCAGCTGGTGCGTGGCGTGCAGCAGTGCCTTGGAGGGAATGCAGCCGACGTTGAGGCAGGTGCCCCCCAGCGCCTCGCGCCCTTCGACGCAGGCGGTCTTGAGGCCCAGCTGAGCGCAACGGATGGCGGCGACATAGCCGCCCGGGCCGGCGCCGATTACGATGACGTCATAGGATGCCATGAAAGTCTCCCGAGGATTGATCTGGCGAAAGGGCCGGGCGGCGCGCGGCGCCCCCGGCGGCAAAGCGGATATGTCTGGGCGATGTCAAAACAGCGCGGCCCCGATCATTGCGACGCTGGCGAAGAACCCGGCCAGCCAGATGAAGCTGCGCCAGGGCCGCCAGCCGAAAGCATAGGCGGGCACGTAAAGCACCCGCGCGGCCACATAGACCCAGGCGCAGGCGGCCGTAAAGGCGTTCCCGCCGCCCGACAGCACCACCACCACCACCGCCAGGGTGAAAAGGATCAGCCCCTCGTAGTGGTTGTGAAACGCGCGGTAGAGGCGCGCGGTGCGCAGGCTCATCTCGCGGCTGGGCGGGCGGTCGCGCGGCGAGGTGGTATAGCCGGGCCCCACCTCCAGGTTGGCCGGCACCGTCATCGCCAGGAACTGCGCCGCCTGCAGCAGCCCGGCGCAGGCCAGGGCCGTCAGCTCCGGCCCCATGCCGATCGCGGCGCCGCCCGTCATCACAGCCCCTGGGCGTAAAGGACGGCCGTGGCGAAGAAGCCCGCCAGCCAGGCCAGCGTCCGCAGCCCGGTAATGCGGAAGGCATAGGCCGGCAGGTAGACGACGCGGGCCAGCAGGAAGACCTTGGCGGCCAGCAGCGTGGTGGTGTCGAAGGCCTCGTTCAGCTCCAGGATCAGGATCGCGGGGGCGAAGAGCACCATCGCGGTGACCGAGTTGTTCAGCGCCCGGTTCAGCCGCGCCGCGATGCCCGCCGGGGTGCGGCTCTCGTCGCGGGAGGAGAAGAGGTAGCCCATGCCGAACTGCGAGGCATAGCCCGTGACCTGCAGCAGCAGCGTCACCATGACGAGCAGGCCATAAAGGCTCAGGATCGTGATCTCGTCGTTCAGCATCGGCGCGTCCTCTCGTTGTTTCGCGCAGCCTATCGCAGCCGCTTGCCCTGGGGAACCTAAGGCGGGGTGCCGGTGCGGCCAAGGCTTTGGCGGGCAGGGCGGCCTTGCGCCGGGCGGAAGGGTGCGGGGGCAGGGCGCCGGGCAGGGTTTGCGGGCGGTTCAGCAGGCCCGCGGGGCGCGGCCGGCCAGTGACCTGCCGGAGGGGCCCCGGCGGGCCGCATCGGCGGCGCCGGGGGCCGGGAAGGGGTGGGCCGGGGACCGCGACAGGCCCCCGGCCTGGGCCGGCCCCGGTTTCATGCCGCCGGGGCCGGACGCGAAACGAAGCCGAGGCGCTGCCTCAGAGGTCCATCAGCAGGCGGCGCGGATCTTCCAGCGCTTCTTTCACGCGGACCAGGAAGGTGACCGCGCCCTTGCCGTCGACGATGCGGTGATCGTAGCTGAGGGCCAGGTACATCATCGGCCGGGCGACGATTTCCCCGTTCACCACCATCGGGCGTTCCTGGATCTTGTGCATGCCCAGGATACCCGACTGCGGCGGGTTGAGGATCGGCGAGGACATCAGCGAGCCATAGACGCCGCCGTTGGAGATGGTGAAGGTGCCGCCCTGCATCTCGGCCATGCTCAGCTTGCCGTCACGGGCGCGCTTGCCCTTCTCGGCGATGGCCTTCTCGATCTCGGCGAAGGACATGGCGTCGGCGTCGCGGATCACCGGCACCACAAGGCCGGTGGGCGTGCCGGTGGCGATGCCCATGTGCACGAAGTTCTTGTAGACGATGTCGGTGCCGTCGATCTCGGCGTTGACCTCGGGCACTTCCTTCAGGGCGTGGCAGCAGGCCTTGGTGAAGAAGGACATGAAGCCAAGGCGCACGCCGTGCTTCTTCTCGAAGAGGTCCTTGTACTCCTTCCGCAGGGCCATGACCTCGGTCATGTCCACCTCGTTGTAGGTGGTCAGCATGGCGGCGGTGTTCTGCGCGTCCTTCAGGCGGCGGGCGATGGTCTGACGCAGGCGCGTCATCTTCACCCGCTCTTCGCGGCTGGCATCCTCGGCCGGGACGGGGGCGCGGGGGGCCTGCTTGGGGGCAGGGGCCTCGGCCTTGGCAGAACCGGCGGCGGCCACGGCCTTCGCCACGTCTTCCTTCATGATGCGGCCATCGCGGCCCGAACCCTTCACCTGGTCGCGGGACAGCCCGGCCTCGGCCATGGCCTTCTTGGCGCTGGGCGCATCTTCCACGTCGCCGCGCGCGTCGCCGCCCTTGCCGCCGTCCTGCTGGTCCGGCTCGGTCGTCGTCTCGGGCGCGCCGGCTTCCTGGCTGGAGGCGTCCACGTCGCCCGCGCCGCGCAGCATCTCGGCCAGCTTCCCGCCGGCCTCCACCGTCTCGCCTTCCTGGGCGAGGATCTTGGACAACTTGCCGGCCGCCGGGGCGGGCACCTCGACGGAGACCTTGTCGGTTTCCAGCTCGCAGAGCATCTCGTCGGCCTCGACGCTGTCGCCTTCCTTCTTGAACCAGGTGGAGACGGTCGCCTCGGTCACGCTTTCGCCCAGGGCCGGAACCATGACGTCGATCGGCGCGCCGTCGCCTTCGCTGCCGCCGCTACCGCCAGCATCACCGCCGGAGGACGCCTTCGCCCCCTCCGCCTCGGTGGAGGCGCCGGCGGCCGCGTCGTTCTCCTGGCTCTTGGACTTGCCGCCGGATTTCGCCGGCCGCTCCTGCGGGGTCTCGGACCCGGCCTCGGCGGCCTCGGCGATGGTCGCCAGCAGCGCGTCCACGCCCACCGTCTCGCCCTCGGCGGCGACGATGTCGCCCAGAACGCCGGAGGTCGGCGCGGGCACTTCGACGGTCACCTTGTCGGTCTCAAGCTCGCACAGCATCTCGTCCGCCGCGATGCTGTCGCCCGGCTGCTTGAACCAGGTGGCGACGGTGGCCTCGGTAACGGATTCGCCCAGCGTGGGCACACGGACTTCGGTTGTCATGGGTCAGTTCCCCTCGATCGTCAGCGCCTGGTCGACCAGCGCTTCTTGTTGGCTCTTGTGCTGCGATGCCAGACCGGTCGCCGGCGAGGCGCTGGCGGCGCGGCCGACGTAGGTCGGGCGCGGGTGCTTGGCGTTGATGCGGCTCAGCACCCATTCCAGGTTGGGCTCCATGAAGGTCCAGGCGCCCTGGTTCTTCGGCTCCTCCTGGCACCAGATCATCTCTGCCTGCGGGAAACGCTCCAGCTCCCGCACCGCCGAATGGGCGGGGAAGGGGTAGAACTGCTCGAACCGCAGCAGGTAGATGTCGTCGATGCCGCGCTTGTCGCGTTCCTCCAGCAGGTCGAAGTAGACCTTGCCCGAGCACATGACCACGCGCCGGATCTTGTCGTCGCTCACCAGCTTGGTGTCCGAATTGCCCTTCTCGGCGTCGTCCCAGAGCACGCGGTGGAAGCTCGACCCGGTGGTCAGGTCCTCGGCGGTGCTGACGGCCAGCTTGTGGCGCAGCAGCGACTTCGGCGTCATCAGGATCAGCGGCTTGCGGAAGCTGCGGTGCAGCTGGCGGCGCAGGATGTGGAAGTAGTTCGCCGGCGTGGTGCAGTTGGCCACGATCCAGTTGTCCTGTCCGCATTGCTGCAAGAA
>JBPEXR010000306.1:0-2900 GCA_052031355.1 Paracoccaceae bacterium | reverse complement strand
CGACGCCGATTCCGCGCACGCTGGCACAGACCTGCTACGCCGATCTGGACCTGTCGATCGTCGATGAACTACCCCCCGGCCGCACGCCGGTGACCACCGCGGTGCTGAGCAATGACCGCCGACCCGAGGTCTTCGACCGCATCGGCGAGGCCTGCCGCGGTGGCCGCCAGGCCTACTGGGTCTGCACGCTGATCGAGAACAGCGACGCGCTGGAGGCCCAGGCCGCCGAGGAGACCGTCGAGGAACTGCGCGCCGCGCTGCCGGATCTGTCGGTCGGCCTGGTGCACGGGCGCATGAAGGCCGCCGAAAAGGACGCCGCGATGCGCGCCTTCCAGGCCGGTGACACGCAGCTGCTGGTGGCCACCACGGTGATCGAGGTCGGCGTGGACGTACCCAATGCCAGCATCATGATCATCGACAACGCCGAGCGCCTGGGCCTGGCGCAACTGCACCAGCTGCGCGGCCGCGTCGGCCGCGGCGCGGCGCAGAGTCAGTGCCTGCTGCTGTACCGCCCGCCACTGGGCGAACTGGCGCGCGAACGCCTGGCGGTGATGCGCCGATCCAACAACGGCTTCGAGATCGCCCAGCGCGACCTCGAACTGCGCGGTCCCGGCGAAATTCTCGGCCGCCGCCAGACCGGCCTCGTCGGACTGCGCATCGCCGACCCGGTACGCGACGCCGAACTGATCCCCGACCTGCAGCGCCTCGCCGACCAGTGGCTTGAACACCACCGCCCGATCGCCGACACCCTCGTCCGCCGCTGGGTGGGCGATCTTGAAAGGTATGGGCAGGTTTAGGCGCGGGAGGCCGTAACACGTGCGCGAAGCGCGCGGGCTTCGAGCCGACACGCGCCGGCCCCCGTGACCAGTAATCCGAGGCCACCCGATCCCCCGGTGGCGGTTAAACCGCCCATCGAAGGCCGCCCCGCCCCAGAATCGCGGGCAAGCCCGCTCCCACAACAGCGAGCGGGATAGGCTGCGACTCGCGCCGGCCCCCAAGGCCAGCGACCTGAGGGGTCGTGTCCCTACGAGTGGTGTAAGAGTGGCCACCGTGCCCCGCGGTAACCTGAGGTTGTTCTAAGACCTTAGTACAACCGAAGAGGGACACGATGACCGACGACAGGATGGCGCTGCGCGCGCTGCTTGAAAAGGGCTCTGATACCGAACTGCTGCGCGAGATGGTGGGATTCGTTGCGCAGCGGCTGATGGATTTCGAAGTGGAGGCGCTGTGCGGGGCCGGCCACGGCCAGCGCAGCGACGAGCGGATCAACCACCGCAACGGCTACCGCGACCGGCCCTGGGAGACTCGCGCCGGCACGGTGGACCTGAAGGTGCCGAAGCTACGCCGGGGCAGCTATTTTCCGGCGTTCCTGGAACCCCGCCGCACCTCCGAGAAGGCGCTGGTGGCGGTGATCCAGGAGGCCTACGTGGGTGGGATATCCACGCGCTCCGTCGATGACCTGGTGCGGGCCATGGGCATGAGCGGGATCTCCAAGAGTCAGGTATCTCGCCTGTGCGCCGAGATCGACGAACGCGTGCAGGCCTTCCTGAACCGCCCGCTGGAAGGCGACTGGCCGTATCTGTGGATCGATGCCACCTACGTGAAGCAGCGTCAGGCCGGCCGGATCGTGTCGGTGGCTGCCATAATTGCTGTGGCGGTGAACACCGACGGACGGCGCGAGGTGCTGGGCATGTCGGTGGGCCCGAGCGAGGCCGAGCCCTTCTGGGCCGACTTCCTGCGCAGCCTGACGCGCCGTGGCCTGCGTGGCGTGAAGCTGATCATCTCCGATGCCCACGAGGGCCTGAAGGCCGCCGCCAGCAAGGTGTTGAGCTCAACCTGGCAGCGCTGCCGGGTGCACTTCATGCGCAATGCCCTGGCGCTGGTGCCAAAGAAGCAGCAGCCGGCCGTGGCGACGATGATCCGCACCGCATTCGCCCAAGAGACTGCCGCCGAGGCCCACGAGCAATGGCGACGTGTCGCCGACCAGCTACGCGAGAAGGTGCCGAAGCTCGCCGCCCTGATGGACGAGGCCGAGCACGACGTGCTGGCCTATCGGGACTTCCATCCGGACCACAAGAATCAGATCCACTCGACCAACCCACTGGAGCGCCTCAACGGTGAGATCAAGCGCCGAACGCGGACCGTGGGCATCTTCCCGAACGAGGGCGCGATCTACCGCCTGGTCGGCGCGCTACTGCTCGAGCAGAACGATGAGTGGCAGGTCAGCCGGCGCTACATGAGTGCCGAGAGCCTGCAGGCCAATTGCGACACCGATGACGGCGAGGCAATCTACCTGCCGGCTGCATGATTTCATGCCTCAGAATGCCAACGGGCTCGGTGGCTTCTTACACCACGTCCCGGGACACGACCCCACACTGCTGTTCCTGCACGCGGCGTTGGCCGACACCACGCCACAGGCGGTTTCGGTGACGCTGCTGATCGTGGTGTTCCTGGCACCGGCGCAGTTGCTGGTGGGTGCACACATCGGGCTGCTTGCTTCGCTGAACCCGGTGCACCTGCTGCTGATGGCCTGGCGAATCGGCCCCGCCTACCTGTTGATGGCCGCGGCACTGGGAGCCGCCTTCGCCGCGGTCTGGTACGCCAGCGACCACCTCGCGCAACTGACGCTGGTTGCCGCGGCGCTGTACCTCGCGGTGCTGATCTGTCACCTGCTCGGCCACCTCAGCCACCACCGCGCGGATCGGCTGGGCATCGACCTGCGACAACGCGCCGACAGCGAAGGGGAACTGCAATGGAAAGAACAGCAGCAGCACATCGCGGAACTGCTGGCTCGCGTGGATGCGCGACTGCAGCACGGCGATCTCGAAGCCGCGCAGGCTGCGATTGCGGCTGCCGATGCCGGGCCGGCCGATGCAATCGCGTTTCACGATTCCCTCTAC
>JBPEXR010000305.1:0-2050 GCA_052031355.1 Paracoccaceae bacterium | reverse complement strand
CCTTCAGCCACGAGTTCCTTGGCGAGACCGCGACGCGGATCATCAACGAGGTGAAGGGCATCAACCGCGTGACCTACGACGTGACCTCGAAACCGCCGGGGACGATCGAGTGGGAATGAGGATTCACGCGGCACTTGAAGAGGGGCGGATTTCGCAGTTGTTCCGGGATGTTTCGCGCCCCTGCGCAGCCAGAACCCTAGCTACGGGGCGCTGATGCATCCGCCGGCGGATGTTCTGCGCGCGGCGCTGTGGATGCTGGGGGCCATCGCGGCCTTCACTTCCATGGCGATTGCCGGGCGCGCCGCGTCCCTCAGCCTCGATACCTTCGAGATCATGATGTACCGCAGCCTTGTGGGCATCGTGCTGGTGCTGGTCGTGGCCAGCCTGACCGGGCATCGCGGCGACATCCGGGCGGACCGCCTCGGCCTGCACGCCATCCGCAACATCTTCCATTTCACCGGGCAGAACCTGTGGTTCTGGGCCATCACGGTGATCCCGCTGGCGCAGGTCTTCGCGCTTGAGTTCACCTCGCCCCTCTGGGTGGCGCTGCTGGCGCCGCTGGTGCTGGGCGAGCGGTTGACGCGCAGCCGGGCGATTGCCGCGGCGGTGGGCTTCCTGGGCATCCTGGTGGTGGCGCGGCCCAGCCCGGCGGGGCTGGAATGGGGCCAGTTGGCGGCAGCGGGCGCGGCCATCGGCTTTGCCGGTTCCGCCATCTTCACCCGCCG
Source organism: Paracoccaceae bacterium (assembly GCA_052031355.1). Lineage (GTDB taxonomy): Bacteria > Pseudomonadota > Alphaproteobacteria > Rhodobacterales > Rhodobacteraceae > JBPEXR01. The sequence continues at coordinate 1,325 of JBPEXR010000305.1, read as the reverse complement.
CCTGACCCGGCATGAGAAGATCACCTCGATCCTTTTCTGGCTGACGGCGATGCAGGCCCTCTTCGGCCTGGTCTGTGCCGGTATCGACGGGGATATCGCCCTGCCCGGCCCGGCGGTGCTGCCCTGGATCGTGGTCATCGGCTGCGCCGGGCTGATCGCGCATTTCTGCCTGACGACGGCGCTGGCCATCGCGCCCGCCTCGGTCGTCATGCCGATCGACTTCGCGCGCCTGCCGGTGATCGCGCTGATCGGCGCGCTGCTTTATGCCGAGCCGGTAGAGCCGCTGGTGCTGCTGGGCGCGGCGCTGATCTTCGGCGGCAACTACTACAACATCCGGGCCGAGACGCGCGCCGCCCGGGCGCAAAGCGCAAGCTTCGGGTCGCCTTCGGGGGCGCGCGCGGGCAAACCGGGGGCATGACGCAGAAACATCTCTCTGCCCGCGCCTGGGCCGAACTGCTGCTCCTCAGCCTGATCTGGGGCGGCTCCTTCTTCGCCATCCGCGTGGCCCTCGACGAGGTCGGCCCGCTCACCTCGGTGCTGCACCGCACCTTCTGGGCCATGCTGGTCCTCTGGGCCGCGGTGCTGCTGGGCGGGCATGCCCTGCCGCGCGGGCTGCGCGTCTGGGCGGCCTTTGCCGTCATGGGGCTGCTGAACAACGTCCTGCCTTTCAGCCTGATGGCCTGGGCGCAGCTGACGATCGAAAGCGGGCTGACGGCGATCCTGAACGCGGCGACGGCGATCTTCGGCGTGCTGGTCGCGGCGCTGGCCTTTGCGGACGAACGGCTGACCGCGCGGCGCGCCGCGGGCGTGGCCATCGGCTTCGCCGGCGTCGTCGTCACCGTGGGGCCGGAGCGTGCGCTGGCCTTCGATCCACGCTCGGCCGCGCAGCTGGCGGTGCTGGCGGGCGCGCTGTGCTACGCGCTGGCCGGGGCCTTTGCCCGGCGCCAGCTGTCCCACCTCGCCCCGCAGGTCGCGGCGGCGGGGATGCTTAGCGCCTCGACGCTGTGGATGCTGCCGCTGGTGCTGGTCTTCGAGGGCGCGCCGGCGCTGGACCTGGCCCCGCAGACCTGGGCGGCGATCGGATATTATGCCGTGATCGCAACGGCTTTCGCCTACCTTCTCTACTATCGCGTACTGGCAATGGCGGGCAGCGGCAACCTGATGCTGGTCACGCTGCTGATCACCCCCACCGCCATCGCCCTGGGCGCCATCGGGCTGGGCGAGGAACTGCCGCCGCGCGCCTATGCCGGCTTCGCGCTTCTGGCGGCGGGCCTCCTGGTGCTGGACGGCCGCCTGCTGCGCCGCCGCGCCGCGCCGCGGGCCGA
>JBPEXR010000304.1:0-2962 GCA_052031355.1 Paracoccaceae bacterium | reverse complement strand
TTTTAAGTCTCCTGTGTCTACCATTCCACCACGCGGGCCAGCGGCGGCGACCATAGCCGATGCGGGGCGCGTGTAAACCGCCCTTGGGGCTAGAGCTCGTCCGCCGCGTCACCGGCGCCCTCCTCGGGCGTCAGGGCGGGCAGAAAGCGCCGCTCGGGCAGCCAGGGGTTCAGCGCCAATGCTGCCAGCAGCGTCTCGCGCGCCTCCGCCGGCCGGCCCAGCGCCATCAGCGTCAGCCCCCGCCCCGACAGGGCGCCGACGTGGCGCGGGTTGCGCGCCAGCGCTTCGTCCAGATCGCGCAGGGCGGCCGGGTAATCGCGGCGGATGAAGTTGACGAAGGCGCGCTGGTTGTAGCCCTCGGCGTAATCGGGGCAGTAGAGCACCAGCTGGTCGAAGGCCTTGACCGCGCCCGCGTAATCGCTGGCGGCGCGGCGCTGCATCCCCTCGGTCAGAAGCTCCTGCGCGGCGCGGTCGGGGGCGTCGGCCCAGAGCTCCCACATGCGGTTGACGATGGGGCGCGCGGCCTCGGCGCTGGGCGCGGCCTGCACCTGCGCGAACAGGCGCTCCAGCGCGGCGTCATGGTCGGGAGGGGCGGGGCAGCCGCCCTCCTCCGCCCGTGCCGCGATGGCCCAGCAAAGGACCAGCAGAAGCGCGAAAGCGGAAGAGAGGGCCGTCGGGCGCATGCCCCAGCGTTCCCCGCCCCGCGTCCGCCGGTCAAGTCACATCCGCGAGACCGTCCTCCTTGACCGCCTGCATGGCGACGTAGGTCGAGGTGTTGGAGACATGGGGAAGGGTCGAGATTTTCTCGGCCAGCACCGCGCGGTAGCCGGCCATGTCCTGCGTGCGGACCTTCAGCAGGTAGTCGAAGTTGCCGGCGATCAGATGCGCCTGCTCGATCTCGGGGATCGTGGCGACCGCGCGGTTGAAGGCCTCCAGCGCCGCCTCGCGCGTGTCGTGCAGGCGCACCTCCACGAAGGCGACATGGTCGAGGCCCAGCCGAATCGGGTCCAGCAGCGCGCGGTAGCCGCGGATGTAGCCGGCTTGCTCCAACCGCCGCAGCCGCGCCTGGGTGGGCGATTTGGACAGGCCGATGCGCCGCGCCAGCTCGGTGATGCTGATGCGGCCCTCGGCGGCCAGGACCTGCAGGATCGACCGGTCGAACTGATCCAGGGATGACGATCCGATCGCGCCGCCACGGGCCTCTGATTCGGTCACTTCGCGCACTGTCTCCTCCTTTTTCGGGCCATCTGCCTGTCGCCTCGGCGGTAAATTAGGGCAAACACCGGAGGATTCCATGCCCCGCGACAGCCGCACCCCCAGCCTTTTCGACATCGACGCCGCCACCTACGCCGACCCGGCCGAGGTGATGCCCGGCCTCATCGCCCGCGCCGCGCTTTCGCCCGAGGATCGCGACCGGATCGCCCGGCGCGCCGAGGCGCTGGTCCGCGACATCCGCGGCACCACCTCGCCCGGGATGATGGAGGTCTTCCTGGCCGAGTATGGCCTTTCGACCGAGGAAGGCGTGGCGCTGATGTGCCTGGCCGAGGCGCTGCTGCGGGTGCCCGACGCCCAGACCATCGACGCGCTGATCGAGGACAAGATCGCCCCCTCCGACTGGGGCCGCCACATGGGCCATTCGACCTCGCCGCTGGTCAATGCCTCCACCTGGGCGCTGATGCTGACGGGCCGCGTGCTGAAGGAGGACGAGAGCCCCGGCCCCGTCGGCCACCTGCGCGCCGCGCTGAAGCGGCTGGGCGAGCCGGTGATCCGCACCGCCGTGGGCCGCGCCATGCGCGAGATGGGCCGCCAGTTCGTGCTGGGCGAGACCATCGAGGGCGCCATGAAGCGCGCCGCTCAGATGGAGGCGAAGGGCTACACCTATTCCTACGACATGCTGGGCGAGGCCGCGCGGACCGAGGCGGATGCCACGCGCTATACCCTCGCCTATTCGCGGGCGATCACCGCCATCGCCGAGGCCTGCACCCACGGCGACATCCGCCGCAACCCCGGCATATCGGTGAAGCTCTCGGCGCTGCACCCGCGCTACGCGGTGGCCCAGAAGGACCGCGTGATGGAGGAGCTGGTCCCGCGCCTGCGCAGCCTGGCGCTGCTGGCCAAATCCGCCGGCATGGGCCTGAACATCGACGCCGAGGAGGCCGACCGCCTGACCCTCTCGCTGGAGGTGATCGAGACGGTTCTGGCCGAGCCCGCCCTGCGCGGCTGGGAGGGGTTCGGCGTGGTGGTGCAGGCCTATGGCCCCCGCGCCGGGCTGGTGCTGGATTACCTGCACGCCATGGCCGAACGGCTGGACCGGCGCATCATGGTGCGGCTGGTCAAGGGCGCCTACTGGGACACGGAGATCAAGCGCGCGCAGGTCGAGGGGATGGACGGCTTCCCCGTCTTTACCGCCAAGGCGCAGACCGATGTCAGCTACCTCGCCAACGCCCGCAAGCTGCTGGAGATGACGGACCGCATCTACCCGCAGTTCGCCACCCACAACGCCCACACCGTCGCCGCCATCCTGGAGATGGGCGCCGACCGGAAGGAGGCGTTCGAGTTCCAGCGCCTGCACGGCATGGGCGAGACGTTGCACAACCTGGTGATGGAGCGCGAAGGCACCCGCTGCCGCATCTATGCCCCCGTCGGCGCGCACCGCGACCTGCTGGCCTACCTGGTGCGGCGGCTGCTGGAGAACGGCGCCAACTCCAGCTTCGTCAACCAGATCGTGGACGAGAACGTGCCCCCCGCCGAGGTCGCGCGCGACCCCTTCGAGGCGCTGGAGGATGGCGCCCCGCCGATCCCGCGCGGCCCGGCGCTGTTCCTGCCGGAGCGTCTGAACTCCAAGGGGTTCGACCTGGCGCATGCACCGACCCTCGCGGCGATCGAGGAGGCCCGCGCCGCCTACGCCAGCCGCCGTCGCGACGCCGTGCCGATCCTGGCCGGCGAGGCCGCGCCCGAGGCC
>JBPEXR010000303.1:0-9962 GCA_052031355.1 Paracoccaceae bacterium | reverse complement strand
AAAAACTTGGGCGCCGCGCCTATTTGCGGCGCAGATGCTCGTCCAGCCGGGGCATGATCTCGACGAAGTTGCAGGGCCGGTGGCGGTAGTCGAGCTGGTGCACCAGGATCTCGTCCCAGGCGTCCTTGCAGGCGCCGGGGCTGCCCGGAAGGGCGAAGAGGTAGGTGCCCCCCGCCACGCCGCCGGTGGCGCGGCTTTGTACCGCCGAGGTGCCGATCTTCTGCATGGAGACGATGGTGAAGACGGTGGAAAAGGCGTCGATCTCCTTCTCGTAGAGGGCGCGATGCGCCTCCACCGTCACGTCGCGCCCCGTCAGCCCGGTGCCGCCGGTGCTGAGGATCACGTCGATCTCCGGGTCGGCGATCCATTCGCGCAGCCGCGCCTCGATCGCCGGGCGGTCGTCGGTGACGATGCCCCGCGCCGCCAGGACATGGCCCGCCCCCTCCAGGCGCGCGACCAGCGTGTCGCCGGAGCGGTCGTCCGCCGCGCTGCGGCTGTCCGAGACGGTCAGCACGGCGATGCGGACGGGAATGAACTCTCTGTCTGCGGTCATTCTAGGCCCTTTCCATCAGCACCAGCCGCAAGGCCAGCGCGCCGTAGATCGAGGCGCTGATCACCCCCAGGAGGCGCCGCGCCCCGCCCTGCGCCGCCCGCCGCGCCAGCCCGCCCGCGCCCCAGCCGGCGGCGGCGTTGACCAGGAAGCCGCCCAGCGCGACCACCGCGCCCAGCACCAGGAACTGCGGCAGCACGGCGCGCTGCGGGGCGATGAACTGCGGCACGAAGGCCAGCACGAAGAGGATGACCTTGGGGTTCGTCAGGTTCACCGCCATGCCCTGCCAGAAGGCGCGGCGCAGACCCAGGCTCGCCTGCGGCCCTTCGCCCGCGTTCGCGGTGGCCGGCGTGGGCGCCGGCTCGCCCGGGGCGGCGGCGGCGCGCAGCGCCTGCCAGGCCAGGACCAGCAGATAGGCCGCGCCCAGCCAGCGGATCACCTCCATCGCGCCGGGATTGGCGGCCACCAGCGCGCCGACGCCCAGCCCGGCGACCAGAACGTGCACCATCAGCCCCAGCGCCACGCCGCCGCTGGCCGCGATCGCCGCCGCCGGGCCAAGGCGCAGCCCCTGCCCCATGCAGAACAGCATGTCGGCGCCGGGCGTTAGGTTCAGCGCCAGCGCGGCGGGGATGAAGGCCGCCAGCATCGCCAGTTCCGGGGTCCAGCCCATCAGCCCGCCCCGCCGCCGTCCAGCCGGGCGCGCAGCGTCAGCAGGTCGGCCCAGGCGTCGCGTTTGGCCTCTGGGCGGCGCAACAGGTCCTTGGGCGAGAGCATGGGCAACGCCGGCCGGTCCAGCGCCTCGACCCAGGTGCCGCGCAGCCGGCGCAGCCCGCCGCGGCCCAGCAGCGCCTGGCAGGCGATGGCGCCGGTCAGCACCAGCACCTCGGGGTCGACAAGCTCGACCAGCCGGGCGGCGAATGGCAGCAGCATCGCCAGCTCGCCCTCCTGCGGGGGGCGGTCCTGCGGCGGGCGCCAGGGCACCAGCTTGGCAAGGTAGACGCCGCGGGCCGGGTCCGGCGCCTCCAGCGACAGATCGATCGCCGCCAGCATGCGGTCCAGCAGCGCGCCCGCGGGTCCGGCGAAGGGGCGGCCGGCGCGATCCTCCTCCCGCCCCGGGGCGCCGGAGAGGATGAGCACCCGTGCCTGCCGGTGCCCGATGCCCAGAACCGCGTTGCGCGCGCCGCGCCGCAGGGCGCAATGCTCGAACCCGCCCAGCGCCTCGCCCAGCGCGTCGATATCGGCGGCGGCGCCGGCGATGCGGCGCGCCTCGGCCACCGGGTCGAGCTTGGGGGCGGGCTGCGGCGCATGGCCCGGCCGGGCGCCCAGCGCCGCGGCCTGCGGCGCCGCTGAGGCGGGTTTCTGCGGCAGCTCGTAGCGGTTGACGGGCGCGTCGAGGATCGCCTCGTCGGCGCCAAGCTCCACCTGCCAGGAAAGCGCCGCAAGCGCGCCGTGCCAATCGAGTGCCGAATCCATGCGCCCAAGCTAGTCGGTTGGGCGCGGGGTGGAAAGCGGCAGCGCGCGGGTGGGGGTGAGCACGGGCGGGGGTGAGCGCGGGCTGGGCATGGCGGCGCGGCTCGGGGGCGCGGCATGGAGGGGCGTCATGGGGGCGCTGCCCCCTCTGGCGCCTGCGGCGCCATTCACCCCCGGAGTATTTGCGGCGAGATGAAGGGGGATCCGGGGCGGCGCGGGCGGGGGCGGCTGCTTGCCGGCGAAGGTGGCGCAACCTATAAGCGGGTCAGCGCCGCCACGAGCCAAGGACGCCGGACCCCATGTTCGACCACCGCCACCTGCTGGGCATCGAGCCGCTGGGCCCCGCGGCGATCACCGAGATCCTCGACCTGGCCGAGACCTATGTCGGCTTCAACCGCCAGCGCCAGAAGCATTCGGACGTGCTGGCGGGGCTGACGCAGATCAACATGTTCTTCGAGAATTCGACCCGCACGCAGGCCAGTTTCGAACTGGCCGGGCGGCGCCTGGGCGCGGACGTGATGAACATGGCGATGCAGGCGTCCTCGGTCAAAAAGGGCGAGACGCTGATCGACACGGCGATGACCCTCAACGCCATGCACCCGGACCTTCTGGTGGTGCGCCACCCGCATTCGGGGGCGGTGGACCTGCTGTCGCAGAAGGTGAACTGCGCGGTGCTGAACGCCGGCGACGGACGGCACGAGCACCCCACCCAGGCGCTGCTGGACGCGCTGACGATCCGCCGCGCCAAGGGACGGCTGCACCGGCTGAACATCGCCATCTGCGGGGATATCGCGCACAGCCGCGTCGCCCGGTCCAACCTGATCCTGCTGGGCAAGATGGAGAACCGCATCCGCCTGATCGGCCCGCCCACGCTGATGCCCTCGGAGATCGGCGCCTTTGGCGTCGAGGTCTACGACGACATGGCCGAGGGGCTGCGCGACGTCGACGTGGTGATGATGCTGCGCCTCCAGAAGGAACGGATGGACGGCGGGTTCATTCCCTCGGAGCGGGAGTATTTCCACCGCTACGGGCTGGATGCCGAGAAACTGTCGCACGCCAAACCCGATGCCATCGTCATGCATCCTGGCCCGATGAACCGCGGCGTGGAGATCGACGGCACCTTGGCGGATGACATCAACCGCTCGGTCATTCAGGATCAGGTGGAGATGGGCGTCGCGGTGCGCATGGCGGTGATGGAACTGCTGGCCCGCAACCTGCGGCGCGACGCCGAGAACAAGCAAGGGGACCAGGCATGAGCGACCAGATCCGCATTCCCGCGAACGAGCACGGCGTGGTGCGCCTATTCGCGCTGGACCTGCCGGAGGCCGAGGCCGAGGCCTTCGCCGCCCCGGCCGAGACCGGCCCCTGGCCCCTGGCCGAGGCGATGCAGGCCGCGCACCTGGAGCCTGACCACGTGGCGCTGCTGCGCCTGGACGACCTCGAAGGGATCGGCCTCGCCGGCTACCTGACAGACGGGCTGGGCCTGGCGCCCGAGGAGGTGGCCGAGAGCCGCCCGCTGCTGGACCCGCTGAAGGGCCATGTGGTGATCGTCACCTCGCCGGCCTTCGGCGGGCAGGCGCAGGAACTGGTGATCCGCCGGCCGCTGCGCCACGTCGCCACCTGGCGCGAGGCCGAAAGCGTGCCGCCGATGGACAAGCTGCGCAGCGACAGCGCCCAGGGCCGGCTGGAGGGGGCCGCGGGCCTGGCCAGCGCGCCGAAGCAGGGCCGCTGGGCCACGCTGCTGCTGCTGGGCATCCTGGCGCTGCTGGCGCTTGGCATGCTGCTGGCCTTCGTTGGCGGCTGAGGCAGGGCACGGGACGCCGCGATGACCGACATCCTTCTGACCGACGCCCGGCTGATCGACCCGGAGGCGGGGACCGAGGCCCCCGGCGCGCTGCTGCTGCGCGGCGGCAAGATTGCGCAGGTCTATGCGGCCCCGCACCCCGAGGACGTGCCCGAGGGCGCCCGGCGCATCGACTGCGGCGGCAAATGCCTGGCGCCCGGGATCGTCGACATGGGCGTCAAGGTCTGCGAGCCGGGCGAGCGGCACAAGGAAAGCTTCCGCTCCGCCGGGCTGGCGGCGGCCGCGGGCGGCGTGACCACCATCGCCACCCGGCCCGACACGCTGCCCGCCATCGACAGCCCCGAAACGCTGGAATTCGTCGCCCGCCGCGCCGCCGAGGCCGCGCCGGTGAACGTGGTCCCCATGGCGGCGCTGACCAAGGACCGCGCCGGGCGCGAGATGACGGAGATCGGCTTTCTGAAGGACGCGGGCGCGGTGGCCTTCACCGACGGGCAGCGGGTGATCGCCGACACCAAGGTCTATGCCCGCGCGCTGACCTACGCGCGCAGCCTCGGCGCGCTGGTCATCGGCCACGTGCAGGAGCCGGTGCTCTCACGCGGGGCGGCGGCGACGGCCGGCAAGTTCGCCTCGCTTCGCGGGTTGCCCGCGGTCTCGCCCCTGGCCGAGCGGATGGGCCTCGACCGCGACATCGCTTTGGCGGAGATGACGGGCGCTGCCTATCACGCCGACCAGATCACCACCGCCCGCGCCCTGGGCCCGCTGGAGCGGGCGAAGGCGAACGGGCTGGACATCACCGCCGGAACCTCGATCCACCACCTGACGCTGAACGCGCTGGACGTGGCCGACTACCGCACCTTCTTCAAGCTGACGCCGCCGCTGCGGGACGAGACGGACCGCCTGGCCATCGTCGAGGCCGTGGCCAGCGGGCTGATCGACACGATCGGCTCCATGCACACGCCGCAGGACGAGGAAAGCAAGCGCCTGCCCTTCGAGGAGGCCGCCCCCGGCGCGGTGGGGCTGGAGACCCTCCTGCCGGCGGCGATGCGGTTGGTGCACGCGGGCCACCTGGACCTGCCGCGCCTGTTCCGCGCCCTGTCGCTGAACCCAGCGCGCCGCCTGGGCCTGCCCGCGGGTCGGCTGGCGGCGGGGGCGCCGGCGGACCTGGTGCTGTTCGACCCGGAGGCGCCCTTCGTGCTGGACCGCTTCGCCCTGCATTCGAAATCCAAGAACACGCCGTTCGACGGCCAGCGCATGGAGGGACGCGTGCTGCGCACCTTCGTCGCCGGCAAGGAGGTATACGCCCGATGACCCCGGACCTGACCAGCGGCGCGACGCTGCTGACCCTCGCCGCCACCCTGGGCTACCTGCTGGGCTCCATCCCCTTCGGCATGGTGATCAGCCGGGCGATGGGCCTGGGCAACCTGCGGCAAATCGGGTCGGGCAACATCGGCGCGACGAACGTTTTGCGCACCGGCAGCAAGCCGGCGGCGCTGGCGACGCTGGTCCTGGACGGCGGCAAGGGGGCGGCGGCGGTGCTGATCGCCCGCGCCCTGGCGGGCGAGGACGCGGCGCAGATCGCCGGGCTGGCGGCCTTCCTGGGCCATTGCTTCCCGATCTGGCTGGGCTTTCGCGGCGGCAAGGGCGTGGCGACCTTCCTGGGGCTGATGCTGGCGCTCAGCCTGCCGGCCGGGCTGGCCTGCTGCGCCACCTGGGCGGCGGCGGCGGCGGTGCTGCGCATCTCCTCGGCCTCGGCGCTGGTGGCGGCGGCCAGCGCGCCGCTTTGGACCATCCTCTTCGGGCACGGCGAGGCGGCGCTGCTGGCGCTGGCCCTGGCCGCGGTGATCTTCTGGCGGCACAAGGACAACATCGCGCGGCTGCGCGCCGGGACCGAGCCGAAGATCGGCAAGAAAGGCTGAGCGCCCGGCCCGCGCGCCGCCGCGATCCCTCGCGTCAGGCCGGCACGGTATCCAGGAAGCCCGCGATTTCCCGCGCCACCTGCTCGGGGTGGGTGATCGGGCCCATGTGGCCGGCGCCGGCGACCACCGCGCGCTCCGCCCCCTCGATCCGCGCCGCGAGGCCGTCGTTGATCGCGGCGATGGAGCCGGGCGAGGCCGAGCCTTCCAGCAGCAGCACCGGCAGCCGCAGCCGTGACAGCGCGCCCGAGGCGACAAGGCCGGGGCGGTCCTCGTAGATCGTCGGGTAACCGTAGTCGATCAGGTGAATCTGGCCGGCAAGGGCGCGGCGCTGGCTTTCGGGCAACGCCTCCCAGGGGCGGCCATCGCCCCAGATCGCCATGAAGGCGCGCGCGGCCCCCTCCATGTCACCTGCGGCGAAGGCGGCGGTGAATTCCTCGTGCTGGACGCGATCCTCGGCGTAAACCTCGGGCCGGTCGGCGCGGGCGACGGCGAAATAGACCGGCTCGAACAGCGACAGGCTGCGCACCAGCTCGGGCGATTCCACCGCCAGGCGCAGCGCGACGGTGGCGCCGAAGGAATGACCGATCAGGTCGACCGGCCCGCCCTGACCGAAGTCCTGCGCGATCGCGCGGGCCTGGGCGGTGGCGGTGTCGTGCAGATCGCCCGTCGTCCCCGGCGGCCAGGCGCCGGAGCGGCCGTGCCCGGGCAGATCGAAGGCGCGCATCGACAGGGTGCGGCCCAGCCGGTCGGCCACGCCCGTCCAGGCCCCCGAATGGGCCAGCGAGCAATGCAGAAGGACCGCGCGCCGCGGCCCCTGCCCCATGTCGCGCCATTCGGTGGGAAAGCCGCCGCAGATCGCCTGCGGCATCACAGCTTGCCCGCGAGGTGCAGCTCCAGATCCTCCAGCCGGTCCTGGCCCCAGAAGCTTTGCCCGCTGTCCACGACGTAGAAGGGCGCGCCGAAGACATCGGCCGCCACCGCGGCTTCGAGGTTGGCGGCATATTCCTCGGCCCCTTCCAGCAGGCCGCGATCGGCGATGGCCGGATCGAACCCCGCCTGCGACAGGCAGTCGCGGATCACCTCGTCCTGGGCGATGTCACGCTCCTCCGCCCAGACGGCGCGCAGCACGGCGTGGCACAACTGGCCAAGGTCCCCCGAGGCCCCGTCCCGCACCGCCTTCTGGGCCGAGATGATGGCATAGGAGGCCGGCGCGCCGTTGGTCGGCCAATGCGCGGGCTTGAGGTTGAACTCCATCCCCAGCTTGCGGGCCTGGCGCGGCAGCTCCTGCGCGCGGTAGGCGAGGCGCGCCGGGTGGCGATCTTTCGGCGCGGTGCCGCCGGTGCGCGCGAAAAGCGCGATCACGTCCAGCGGGCGATAGGTGATCGAGGCGCCCTGGGCCTTTGCAATCTCCTCCAGCCGGGTTCCGGCGAGGTAGGCATAGGGCGACAGCGTGGAGAAGAAGTAGTCGATATGGGCCATTAACGTCGCGATCCTCCTTGGGTTTGCGGCACGTTAAGGCCGTGCTAAGCGGTGTCAACATCGCGAATCGCACTTTGTCGAAGGCCACCGGGGACCCTGCTGCCATGCCGACCATCACCGAACCCAAGCTGATTTCGGGCAACGCCAACCTGCCGCTCGCCAAGGCGATCGCCCGCCGCATGTCGATGCACCGCGGCATGAACGTCGGCCTGGTGGAGGGGCGGATCGAGCGGTTCAACGACCAGGAGATCTTCGTCGAGGTCTACGAGAACGTGCGCGGCGAGGACATGTTCATCGTCCAGTCGACCTCCAACCCGGCGAACGACAACCTGATGGAGCTGCTGATCATGGCCGATGCGCTGCGGCGCTCCTCGGCGGCGCGGATCACCGCGGTGATCCCCTACTTCGGCTACGCCCGACAGGACCGCCGCACCAAGGCCCGCACGCCGATCTCGGCCAAGCTGGTGGCCAACATGCTGGTCGAGGCGGGGATCGAGCGGGTGCTGACCATGGACCTGCACGCGGCGCAGATCCAGGGCTTCTTCGACATCCCGGTGGACAACCTCTACGCCAGCCCGATCTTCGCGCTGGACATCAAGCACCAGTTCGAGGGGCAGCTGGACGACGTCATGGTCGTCTCGCCCGACGTGGGCGGCGTGGCCCGCGCGCGCGAGCTTGCCAAGCGGATCAACGCGCCGCTGTCGATCGTGGACAAGCGCCGCGAGAAGCCCGGCGAGATCGCCGAGATGACGGTGATCGGCAATGTTGCCGGCAAGAAGTGCATCATCGTGGACGACATCTGCGACACCGCCGGCACCCTGTGCAAGGCGGCCGAAGTGCTGATGGAGAACGGCGCCAGCGAAGTGCACAGCTACATCACCCACGGCGTCCTCTCCGGCCCGGCGGTCGAGCGGATCACCAATTCCGTGATGAAGAGCCTCGTCATCACCGACAGCATCGAGGCGCCCGAGCCGGTGAAGAACGCGGCCAACATCCGCATCGTGCCGACCGCGCCGATGTTCGCCCAGGCGATCCTGAACATCTGGAACGGCACCTCCGTTTCCTCGCTGTTCGAGACCGAGACGCTGGACCCGATCTACGAGGGCCAGTTCAAGGGCTGAGGCGCCCTGGACGCCCCGGACTTCCCGAGACATGAAAAAGCCCCCCTCGCCTGAGGGGGGCTTTCTTCTTGGCAAGGCGCGGCGCCGTTACAGCTCGGCCGCCACGTCGCTGATGCGCTTGTTCTCGATGGTCTGAACCTCGGCCTCGTCGTATTCGGGCATCTGGTTCAGCTCGCGCTCGGTCAGCTCCGGCAGCATCACCTGGCCGTCGGCCATCTGCAGGCGGTCCAGCGGCAGGGCGACGAGGTGCTCGCCGATGCCCAGGAAGCCGCCGACGCCGACGATCGCCACGATGGTGTCACCGCGCAGGCCGATCTCGTCGATCTCGCCCACACGCTCGCCGTTGGCGCTGAGAACCACCTGGTCCCGCAGGTCCTGGGTGTTCAGCTCGTAGAACGGGCTCTGCTCCATCGCGGCGGCGTATTTCTCGCGGTCGTCCTCGGACTGCATGTTGCCCTCGGCGTCGGCCTCGTAGCGCTCGACCTCGACTTCGGCCTTCGCCTGGTCGACATCGACCTTGGCCTCGCCCGACTTCTCGACGGCGACCTTCGGCTCCTGCGTGTCGACCGAGACGTTCGCCTTGTCGGCCTTCTGCACGTTCACGTCGGGCTTGCTCTGGTTCACGTCGACCTTGGCCGCGGCGGCCTTCTCGACATCGACCTGCGGCTGCTCGGCGCCGACGATGTTGACCTTCGGCTCCGCCTCCTCGACGGTGACCTTCGGCTCGGGGCGCACGAAGCGGATCACCGGCTCGGGCTGCTTGACGGCCACCTCGGGCTGGCTGCTGTCCACGTTCACGTCCGGCTCGGGCATCTTCACCGTCACGGTCGGCTCCGGGATCTCGACGGAGACCTGCGGCGGCTCCTGCTCGACGGTGATCAGCGGCGCGCGCTGCTCGACCTGCACGTTCGGCTCGCTCTGGGTGACGGTCACCTCGGGCTGCGGCTGGTTGACCGTGACCTCGGGGGCCTTCTGCTTCACGTCAACGTCCGGCTCGTCGACCTTGACCGAAACCTTGGGGTCCTTCTGATCGACGATCACCTTGCCGCCCGCGGCATCGGCCGCGACGGTGTTGCCGCCCTGCGCCTCGGCGGCGGGTTTGTCGGCGTGGGTGTCGGCCTGGGCCATGCCGGCGGTCAGGGCCAGCGTTGCTGCGGTGGAGAGGAACATGCCAGTCTTGCGGATCATGCCGTGTCCTTTCTTCTGGTTTCGGGAGCAGCGCGGCGCGCTGCCTTCACCGCCCCAACGGCCACCCCCGGAGGGCGCGTTCCAACCAGAATTTTCCCGCCCCGCGGGAACGAAAAAACCCCCGCGACGTTCGCGGGGGTTTCGCATTCTCGCTCTGCCCTACGGGCCGGCGGGACCGGCGTGGGCAGGGGCGCTAGCAGACGCTTACAGCGAGGGCTGCTTGGTCGACAGGCCGATCTCGCCGCCCATGGCAACCATGTCCGACAGAAGCTTGGCCGCGTCGTCGACGGGGCCCGGCTCGTTCTGGAAGGTTTCCTTGGCGGTGCGGTAGGCCTGCTCGGCCTCCTCGACCAGCGCATCGTAGGTTTCCTGGGTCATGTCCTGGCGCGGCAGCGCCTTCTCGGCCAGCACCGTGACGCCCGCGCCGATCTCGG
>JBPEXR010000302.1:0-10425 GCA_052031355.1 Paracoccaceae bacterium | reverse complement strand
GACAGCCTGGGCACCGACATCCCCTCGCAGCGCGTCTCGATGGGGCAGTTCCGCGCCGGGCCCAGCTTCACCAAGCAGTTCGACGGGCCCAACAGCTCGACCTACGAGCCGCGCATCGCGCTGGACCTCATCTACAACTGGGGCGACACGTCGGGCGTCACGCTGACGAACGACACGCCCGAGACCGAGGGCTGGCGCGGCCGGATCGAAACCGGGCTGACCTGGCACGGCCGCCACGGCACGCGGATCGAGCTGGGCGCCAATTACGACGGGTTGGGCCAGAGCGATTTCGAAGCCTACGGGGTGCGCGCGAAGGTCACCATCCCGCTGGGCAAGTGAGGCCCGGCGCCCGCGGGCGGCACGGCGCGATCGCCCGCCGCCTGCGGGCCGTGCGCGCCTGTTACGGGCTGCCTTCGGGGGAATACGCCACCCGCGCGGGCGTGCGCTTCAAGAGCTATTCGCAGTGGGAAAGCGGCGATTTCCGCATCTCGATCGACGGCGCGCTGAAGCTGCGCGCGCGGTACGGCATCACGCTGGATTACATCTACACCGGCTGCCTTGCGGGGATGCCGCGGGACCTGGCCCTGCGCCTGGAGGAAGGCGAGGAGCCCGGCGCGGGGTAGGCCCCCGGCGCCGGGCGCGGCGTCACATCTCCTGGTGCACCTGGCCGTAGGCCAGCATGGCAAAAAGGCCCGTGCCGCCGATCACGTTGCCCACCAGCGCGGGGAAGATGTTCAGCCCCAGCGCCTCGAACAGGCCGATCTCGCCGGACCAGAGCAACAGGTACATCTTGGCCGAGCCGACGATCACGTGGCTGAAGCCGCCCGCCGCGATCAGGTAGGTGAACATGATGATCACGAACAGCTCGAACCCCTTGGAGGAGGGCAGCATCCAGACGATCGCGGCCACGAAGAAGCCGGCCGGCACGCCGCGCCACAGCTCCTCCCATCCCGCGACCTCGCGCGCCTTGCGCGACACCTCCATCATGCCCTCCAGGTATTCGGGGGGCAGGGGTTGCAGGAACAGCGATATCCCCGCCATGCCCAGCGTGCCCACCATGTTGGCGAAGAAGACGATCACCCACAGCCGCACCGTGCGGTAGAAGTTGTCGCGCGAGGGCGTGGCGAGCAGCGGCAGGATGGCCGAAAGGGTGTTCTCGGTGAAAAGCTGCATCCGCGACAGGATCACCAGCGCGAAGCCCAGGGGGTAGCCCAGGGTGATGATCATGTGCAGCTTGGCGCTGTCCTCGTATTCGGCCCAGAGCACGCCCTCGGCCAACAGCGAGGTGGAAATCGCCAGACCCGCCGCGATGCCGGAGAACAGCAGCGACAGCTTGGGGCGGTTCAGCTCCTCGATGCCTTCCTCGCGGATCAGCTGGTAAATGGTCAGCCCGGAGAGGCGGCGCGCCTCGCGCACCTTGTCGCGGCTGACGCCGGAGCGTTCGGCGCCTTCCTCGCTGCTGATGGTGTCGTCCTCGGCGTGGGCGGGGGGGAGATCCAGCTCCTCGTCGACGCTCACGTGCCGTGCCCCGTCATGTCGGCCATGTGGTCCACGGTGACCGACCCGTCATCCGTCGCCTCCAGCGCGGTGACGTCCAGCGTGGTCAGGCCCAGGTAGGTGACGCCCGCCAGCAGCGCGGCCACCCCGGCCCCAAGGACAAAGGCCTTCATCGCAATTTCCCCTTGGCTTCCAGCTCTTTGACCCACAACTCGTGATGCTCCTCGGCCCAGTTGTAATCCACCCGTCCGCCCCACATGGCGTCGATTGCGCCCTGCATGCCGACGGTGCCGATGTAGATGTGGCCGATGAAGATCGCGATCAGCAGCACGCCCACGGTGGCATGTACCAGCATAACCCAGCCCATCGCGTCCAGTTCCAGCCACAGGAAGGGGAACATCAGTGTCACGCCCGTACCGACCATGACCAGCCCGCCCAGGATCGCCGACCAGAAGATCAGTTTCTGCCCGGCGTTGAACTTGCGCGCCGGCGGGTTGTCGGGGCTGTCGGAAAAGAAGCCGCCGCCGCGCCGCAGCCATTCGATGTCGAGGCGCGAGGGCAGGTTGCGCAGCGTCCACATGATCGCCATGACCACGATCCCCAGCGCGAAGGGCGGGAAGAACATCGCGTGGCCCCAGGTGGACCACCAGCCCAGCGTGCCCAGGGCATAATCGCCGAAGGGCTGGATCAGCGTCTCGCCATAGGCGATGACGATGCCGGTGATCGCAAGACCCAGGAAGGAGGTCGCGGTCATCCAGTGGGTCGCGCGCTCCAGCAGCGAGAACCGCTTGATGCTGCGCGGCGAGCGGCCCTTGGCGATGGGCACGCGGCCGCGGATCGCCAGGATCAGCGCCAGCAGCAGCGAGAAGCCCAGGATCGCCAGCGCACCGAGGTGGGTGATGAAATCGGCGATGCCCAGGCGCCAGTCGCGCGCCTCCGGCCGCTCGAAGAGATCGGCGTTGGGATAGGGCAGGGAGGAGATCCCCTCCACCCGCTCCGAGGCGCGCAGCATCGCGCCGGTGTCGCCGTCGAGGCGCCGCCAGCTTTCGGTCAGCTGGCGCCCTTCGGCCACCATCGGGCCGGAGGCGATGAATTCGCCCTGGCCGATCGCGTAGGAGGGCACCTCGGCCTCCGGCGCCGGGCCGGTGCGCCAGCGTTCGTCCTGCAGGCGCGTGCGCTCGCGCAGGATTTCCTGCGTCAGCGTGCCCGAGCCGGCCGCCGCGGGCACCTCGCCCACCTCTTCGCCCCGGTAGGTCACGGTGGACCAGCTGCGTTCGGGGACCGTCATGCTGTCGCCGTCGAAAAGCTCGAACACCTGCCAGCTGAAGGCGATCAGCAGCAGCACCGCGGCGATGGCGCCGCCGATGCGGTAGCCGGTGAAATCGGTGCCGCGCACCACGGGGCGCTCGTCGCTCATCACACCTCCTCCGGGTAGTAGGCCGTCTTCCACCCCCAGGCGCCGCTGCCGAAGCCGCGGTGGATCACCCGCTCGCGGTAGATCTCGCCGATGGTGTCACCGTCGCCGGCCAGCAGCGCGCGGGTCGAGCAGACCTCGGCGCAGAGCGGTAGCTTGCCTTCCGCGATGCGGTTGCGCCCGTACTTGCGGAACTCCTCCTCGCTGCCGTTCTCTTCCGGGCCGCCGGCGCAATAGGTGCATTTGTCCATCTTGCCGCGGCTGCCGAAGAGGGTGGACTTGGGAAACTGCGGCGCCCCGAACGGGCAGGCGTAGAAGCAGTAACCGCAGCCGATACAGGTGTCCTTGTTGTGCAGCACCACGCCGATGTCCGTCTGGTAGAGGGTCGAGGTGGGACAGACATCAACGCAGGGCGCGTCGGTGCAGTGCATGCAGGAAATCGCGATGCTCTTCTCGCCAGGCTCGCCGTCGTTGATGGTGACGACGCGGCGGCGCACCATCCCCCAGGGCACTTCGTGCTCGTTCTTGCACACGGTCGCGCAGGCATTGCATTCGATGCAGCGCTCGGTGTCGCACAGGAACTTGACGCGGGTCATGCGCAGGGCCTCCTCAGGCTTTCTCGATGCGGCAGAGCGTGGCCTTGGTTTCCTGCATCTGGGTCACCACGTCGTAGCCATAGGTCTGCACGGTGTTCACGGCCTCGCCGACGACATAGGGCTTGGCGCCTTCGGGGTAGCGTTCGTGGATCGGCTCGCCCATCCACATGCCGGCGAAGTGGAAGGGCAGGAAGACGGTCCCCGGCGCCACGCGGCGGGTGACCAGCGCCTTGACGCGGATGCGCCCCTCGGTGGTGGCGACCCAGGTCCAGCCGCCGTCCTCGATGCCCGCGGCGCCGGCATCCTCGGGGTTCACCTCGACGAACATCTGCTGCTGGAACTCGGCCAGCCAGATGTTGGAGCGCGTCTCGTCGCCGCCGCCCTCGTATTCCACCAGGCGGCCGGAGGTCAGCTGCAGCGGAAACTCCTGGCTGAAGTCCTGCGCCTGGATCGAGGCGTAAAGGGAGGGCAGCCGCCAGACCATCCGGTCCTCGAATGTCTTGTACTCCGGCAGCAGGTCGCGGCGCGCGGTGTAAAGCGGCTCGCGGTGCAGCGGCACCTTGTCGGGGAAGTTCCAGACCACGGCGCGCGCCTTGCCGTTGCCGTAGGGCGCAAGCCCGTGGGCGATGGCCACGCGTTGCAGACCGCCCGACAGGTCGGTCTTCCAGTTGACGTGACGGATACGCTCCGACAGGGGCGCGTCTTCCGCGGCCTTGCCGGGCTTGGCGGCCAGGTAGGCGGCGATCGCCTCCAGCGCGGTATCGGTGTAGTTGGGGAAGCGCACCTCCGGCGGCGCCTTGTCCTGTGCGGCGTCGCTTCCGGCACTCTGCTCGCTGCCGTCTTCGGTGCTGCCGTCCTGCGCGTTGGTGCCGTTCTGCCAGTTCTCGCTGCCCGGCCCGCCGGGCTCTGAATCCGCCTCGCGCCGCACCTCTTCTTCCAGCGTGTCCAGCGCGGCCTGCGCTTCGGCCTCGTCGATGTCGAACATCTCGAACCGGAAGCGGCCGGCGGCGATGGCGGTGATGACCAGCTTCTCGCGCGCCGACAGCTCGCCCGCCCAGCCGAGGGCGTCGATCATGCCCAGCGTCACCTCCGGGTAGCCGTCCTTGATCTCCGAGCCCTCGGGATAGCTGTCCTCGGCCAGCAGGGTCTTGCCCTCGTGCTCGACCCCCCAGCGGGCGCGGAAGGGCAGGCCGCCCTCGGCCACCGGGCGCGAGATGTCGTAGAGCAGCGGCGTGCCGGGGTGGTTCAGCTCCGGCCGGCCCCAGGCGGGCCAGGGCAGGCAGTAGTAGCTGCCCTTCACGTCCCCCGCCTTGCCCATCAGCGAGATGGAATCGAAATGCTCCTGCTCGGCCATGTGCTGCTTCAGCCGCTCGGGGCTTTGCGCGGTGTAGCCGATGGTCCAGGTGCCGCGGTTGATCTCGCGCAGGACGTCCTCGGGGACGGGCTGGTTGTCGCGGATCTCGATGTGCTTGAACATCTCCTTCTCGAAGCCGAGGCGGCGCGACAGAAGGTAGGTGATCTCGTAATCGGATTTGGCCTCGAAGACGGGGTCCACCACCTTGTCGCGCCACTGGACCGAGCGGTTGGAATTGGTGACCGAGCCGTCCATCTCCATCGTCGTGCCGGCGGGCAGAAGGTATGTGTCATCGCTGCGCGTCGTCTCGATCGCGGTCTGCGTGGGATAGGGGTCGATCACCACCAGCAGGTCGAGCCGGTTCAGCGCCTCCAGCCGGTCGGGGCCGCGCGTCTGGCTGTTCGAGGCATGGCCCCAGAAGACCACGGCCTTCAGCGGGTGCGGCTGGTCGAAGGCGGCGGCATTCTCCAGCACGCCATCGGCCCAGCGGCTGACCGGCACGCCCGGCTTTTCCATCAGCTCCTTCGAGGTGAACCGCGAGGCGAGCCAGTCGTATTCCAGGTCCCACACGCGGGCCCAGTGCTTCCAAGCGCCTTCCTCCAGCCCGTAGTAGGCCGGCAGCGTGTCGCAGGAAACGCCGAGGTCGGTCGCGCCCTGCACGTTGTCGTGGCCGCGGAAGATATTGGCGCCGCCCCCCACTTTGCCGATGTTGCCCAGCAGAAGCTGCAGGATCGAGGCGGCGCGGGTCTTGTTGTTGCCGATGGTCGATTGCGTCAGCCCCATGCACCAGATCAGCGTGCCGGGGCGGTTCTCGGCCAGGGTGCGGGCCACGCGTTCCAGCTGTTCGGGGGGCACTTCGCAGACGCGCTGCACCTCCTCGGGGGTCCAGCGCTCGATCTCCTGCAGAACCTCCTCGATGCCGTAGACGCGCTGGTCGAGGTATTTCTGGTCGTGCCAGCCGTTCTTGACGATGATCCGCGCCAGCCCCCACAGGAACCCCACGTCCGAGCCGGGGCGCAGGCGCACGTATTCGTCCGCATGGGCCGCGGTGCGGGTGAAGCGCGGGTCGACCACGATCAGCGGGGCGCCGTTCTCCTTGCCGTTCAGCACATGCAGCATGGAGACGGGATGCGCCTCGGCCGGGTTGCCACCGATGATGATGATCGACTTGGAATTGCGGATGTCGTTGTAGGTGTTCGTCATCGCGCCGTAGCCGAAGGAATTGGCCACGCCCGCGACGGTGGTCGAATGGCAGATCCGCGCCTGGTGATCGACGTTGTTGGTCCCCCAGAGGGCGGCGAACTTGCGGAAAAGGTAAGCCTGCTCGTTCGAGAACTTGGCCGAGCCCAGCCATTCCACCGCGTCGGGGCCGGCGTCCTCGCGGATCTTTTCCAGCTTGGCGCCGATTTCTTCGATCGCCTGCTCCCAGCTGATGCGCTGCCACTGGCCGCCGACCTTCTTCATCGGGTACTTCAGGCGCCGCTCGCCGATGGCGACCTCGCGCGTGGCGGCGCCCTTGGCGCAATGGGTGCCCTGGTTGATCGGGCTTTCGAAGGCCGGCTCTTGGCCGATCCAGGCGCCGTTCTGCACCTCCGCCCAGATCGAACAGCCGACCGAGCAGAAGGGGCAGACCGTCTTGATGCGTTTCACGTCCGGGCGCAGGCCCGGCTCGGCGGCGGCGGCCTGCCGGACCGTCCCGGCGGCGGGAATGCCGCTGAGGGCGAGGCCCGCAAGGCCGCTGCTTTTCAGAAATCCGCGGCGGCTGAAGGTGCCGGTGGGCGCCGGGGCCCGGGCGGCGCGGTCCGTTGCGGGGCCGCCGGTTGGGGCGGCGGCGGGGCGCGGCGGGCGCTGCGAAGTCCGGCGTTTCAGCAAGGCGACCTCCCTCAGCTGCGGGCGAGCGCGTAATAGGTGCGCGTATGGGCGTTGTCGGCCAGCCGGGGCTGGCGGTCATCGGGGGGCAGGGCTTCGGGGCTGGCGGGGCCGGCGGCGGCCTGCCCGGCCAGCAGCGTGGCGCCCCCGGCCAGCGGCGCGGCCTTCAGCAGATCGCGCCGTGTCATCGCCTCGGCCCGGGCCGCGACTTCGGCGGCGCGGCGCGCCTGGCGGCGTTCGCGCGGGGTCATCTGGGTTTCGGAAGCTGCGGCCGGCGGGCTGCGATCGTTGTCGGTCACGTTGAACCCCTCCCTTTGCCGCTCAACGCCGGGGCGAAAACAGGGGTTCCAAATTTTTTGTGAGGGTTGGAACGGGCGGATGCCCGCCGGCCGTGGGGGGCGGTTCGCGAGGTCTAGCGCTGCGCGGGCCCGGCGGGGGCGATGCCGTCGCGCCCTGGGGCTTGGTCGGCACGCTCGGCACGCTCGGCACGCTCGGCGCGGGCCGCCATGACGCCATGCGCCAGCTCCAGCGTGTCACGCTCCAGCGCGCGCAGGCCTTCCTCGGCGCGCGCCGCGTCGCGCGCCTCCAGCGCGGCGCGGATCTGTCGGTGCAGCGTCACGATCACCTCGCGCGAGCGGGCGGTGAAGGTGATCATGTTCATCAGGGGCTGCATCGCCTCCACCGCGCCGGCAAGCTGGTAGGAAAGCACCGGGTTGCCCGCCGCATCGACCAGCGCGCGGTGAAAGGCAACATCGGAGGCGCAGAATTCCTCGTCGGAAAGGCCCGGGGCGGCCTGGCGGGCGATCTCGGCCGCCATACGCTCCAGGTGCGCTTCCTCGCGCCGGGCGGCGGCCAGGGGCACGCAAGCCCGCTCCAGCGCGAAACGCGCCTCGCAAGCAACCTCGAAGCTGATGGCGTTCATCGACAGCAGCAGCGTCGAGGTGGTGATATGCTGGCCGTAGGCCTCCTCGTAACTGAGGCGGCGCACGAAGGCGCCCCCGAAGGCGCCGCGCTGGGTGCGGATCAGCGATTGCGCGGCCAGGCGCTTCAGCGCCTCGCGCACGGTGGGGCGGGAGACGGCGAACTTCTCGGCAAGATCCGCCTCGGAAGGCAGCCGTTCGTCCACGATCAGCCGGCCAGAGATGATGGCGTCGCGGATCGCCTTGGCGATCTGGGCGGAAAGATCCGCCTTGGCGTCTGGGTCGATTTCCATTTGTCATACATTTAAATGTCTGACAATTTCTGCGCAAGAGCCGACTCGCCCAAAGCGTGGCGGCACAGGGGAGGGGTTTCATGTTCGCAGCGCGGCTACGGTCGATGGCAGCACCGCATTGGATCGCGTTCTTCACGCTGATCCTGGCGGCCTGGGCGCTGCTTGCGGCCATGGCGCTGCCCGCGGGTGGAAGCGCGGCGAGCCTTTGGGCCGAGATCTGTCGCGCCTCGGCCGCCGGCACCGGCCTTGTGGGCCTTTGGGCCATGTGGGCGCTGATGGGCGCGGGGATGATGGCGCCGACGGCCTTCCCGGCGCTGGCCACTTACGAGGAGCTGTCGCACACCGGGCAGACGCGTTTCGCCCAGCTGCTGGCCGGCTACCTGGCGGTCTGGCTGGGCTTCGCCCTTCTGGCCGCCGCGGCGCAGTTGATGCTGGCGCAGGCCGGGCTGCTGGACGCCCGCGGGGCCAGCCGGGCGCCACTGCTGACCGGGGCGCTGCTGGTGCTGGCGGGGCTCTATCAATTCTCTCCCATGAAAGAGGCGTGCCTGGCCAAATGCCGCGCGCCCCTGACCTTTTTCCTGCAGCACTGGGCCGAGGGGCCCTGGCGCATGGGCCTGCGCCTGGGCGCGGTCTGCCTGGGCTGCTGCTGGGCGCTGATGGCGCTGGCCTTCGTCGGCGGCGCCATGAGCCTGGGCTTCATGGCCCTGGCAATGGTGCTGATGACACTCGAAAAACTCCCCGACATCGGCGGCTGGCTGACACGCCCGCTGGGCGCGGCGCTGCTGGCGGCGGGGTTCTGGACCTTTGGAACGACACTTTAGGAAGGAGACGGCAATGGCCCTCGACGGCGCGGAAATCGGCACGGTGCCCTGGACGATCAAGGGGGAGCTGATCCTCAACTGCAACTGCACGGTCTTCTGTCCCTGCGTGGTCAGCCTGGGCAAGGCGCCGCCGACCGAAGGCTACTGCCAGGCCTGGGCCGGCGTGCGCATCGACGAAGGCAACTACGGCGATGCGGACCTTTCGGGGCTGAACGTCGGGCTGGTGCTCGACATCCCCGGGCTGATGAGCCGCGGCAACTGGAAAGCCGCCGCCTACATCGACGAGCGGGCCTCGGACGAAGCCTACGAGGGCCTCGTCAACATCTTCTCCGGCAAGGCGCGCGGCACTACGGGCCTCTTCTCGCTGCTGGTGAGCGAGTTCCTGGGCGCCGAGCGCGCGCCGGTGCACTTCGAGACCGAGGGCAAGGCCCGCCGCCTGATGGTCGGCAAGAAGATCCAGGGCGAGGTGATCCCCGTCGAGGGGCACGAGGGCAAGGAAGTCGTCGTGAAGAACACCGAGTACTGGATGGGCCCGGACATCACCGTCGCCACCGCCACCAAGGGCCGGGTGCGCGCCTTCGGCCGGGTCTGGGATTTCGACGGCCGCAGCGCCGAGATCTGCCAGATCGACTGGCACGGCCCGCGCTGACCGCAGGCGCCTTCGCGGGGCCGGGCGGCCAGCGCTGCCGCGGCCCCACGCCCCCCGCGCCCGGCGGGTGATCCGGGCAGGCCGGCCCGCGGGGGCCGCAGCACGGGAGGAACGAGGATGGTCGATCTGGCCCTGACGCGGCGCCTGCGCCGCACGCCCTTCACCGAGCGTGTCGAGGCCGCCGGCGTCACCGCCTGGACGGTCTACAACCACATGCTTCTGCCTGCCGGCTTCGGCGACGTGGCGGCGGCGGCGCGGCACCTCAAGTCGGCCGTGCAGGTCTGGGACGTGTCCTGCGAGCGGCAGGTGGAGCTGCGCGGCCCCGATGCCGCCCGGCTGATGCAGAAGCTGACCCCGCGCGATCTGCGCCAGATGCGGGTCGGCCAGTGCAAATACGTGCCCATCACCGACAGCCGGGGCGGCATGTTGAACGACCCCGTGGCCCTGAAACTGGCCGAGGACCGCTTCTGGATCTCCATCGCCGACAGCGACCTGGCCTATTGGGCCGGCGGGCTGGCGCACGGCATGGGGCTGCGCGTGACCGTCGATGAGGCCGAGGTCTGGCCCCTGGCGGTGCAGGGCCCCCGGGCGGAAGACCTGATGGCCCGCGTCTTCGGCGAGGCGGTGCGCGATCTGCGCTTCTTCGACTTCGCCGAGTTTCCCTTCGAGGGGCACGGGCTGGTCGTCTCGCGCTCGGGCTACTCCAAGCAGGGCGGCTTCGAGATCTACCTCGACCGCTGGGAGGCCGGCCCGCGCCTTTGGGACGCGCTGTTCGAGGCGGGGCGGGACCTCGACGTTGCAGCCGGCTGCCCGAACTACCTCGAACGGGTCGAGGGCGGGCTGCTGAGCTACGGCTCGGACATGACGCCGCAAAACTCGCCCTTCGAATGCGGTCTTGGCAAGTTCGTGCAGCTGACCCCGGGCAACGATTGCATAGGGGCCGAGGCCCTGGCCCGCGCGGCCGAAGAGGGCCCCGCCCGCAAGATCGTGCCGCTGCGCATCGACGGCGGCC
>JBPEXR010000301.1:0-1814 GCA_052031355.1 Paracoccaceae bacterium | reverse complement strand
CCGCCTGTTCCGGGTCCTCGGGGATGCCGAGGCTGCGGGCGAAGAAGTTGAAGGTGCCCATCGGCACCACGCCCAGCGCCGTGCCCGTGCCGGCCAGCGCCTGCGCCACGGCGTTGATGCTGCCGTCGCCCCCGGCGGCCACCACCACGTCAAAACCCTCGGTCACCGCCTCCTGCGCCGCGCCGGTCAGATCGCGGCCCTTCACCTGGCGCAGGGTAAACCGCTCCGGGTGGGCGCCCAGCGCGGCCCGCAGCGCCTCGTGCTTCTCGCGCCCCTTCTTCTTGCCGGAGCCGGGGTTGATCAACACGCAGATGCGCCGCTCCGCCCCGGCAGCGGCTGGCGTCCCTGCCGCCGTCGCGGCGGGGGTTTCGTCACGGGTCAGGTCGCGCGGGGACATCTGGCAGCTCCTGCATGCATCCTTCGCCCAACGCGGTGCGGGGCGAATGGTTCGCGCAGGAAGGCGAGGGCGCGCCGGCGTGGCGGCGGCGCCTCAGTTCAGCGCGAAATGCAGGGGGTAATGGCCATCCTCGAAGGGGCCGAAAAGGTCCGGGATGTCCGGGTGCTCCACCGGCTCGCCCGAATAATCGGCGACCAGGTTCTGCTCGGACACATAGGCCACGTAGTAGCTTTGCTCGTTCTCGGCCAGCAGGTGGTAGAAGGGCTGTTCCTTCACCGGGCGGCTTTCCTCGGGGATGGATTCGTACCATTCCTCGGTGTTCGCGAACTCCGGATCCACGTCAAAGACCACGCCCCGGAAGGGGTGCTTCCGGTGCCGGACAACCTGTCCAAGGTGGTATTTCGCGCGTGTCTTCAGCATAGCATTGCAGGCCCTACCTCCAGTCAGTATGGCGTGCAAGGGGGATTTGTCCATAAAACAGCCGCATTTCGGGGGAAACAGTTTGTGAACCTGGTTCTGACAGTTCTGCAGATCACCGCCCCCGTTTTCCTGTTGGGCGCCATCGGCTTCGCCTGGGTGAAGCTGGGGTTCGAATACCGTGTGAAGTTCGTCACCCAGCTGGCCATGACGCTGGCCGTGCCCTGCCTGATCTTTACCGCGCTGATGGGCACCGAGATCGCGCCCAGCGCGCTGGCGGACCTGTCGCTGGCCGCCGTCACGGCCTACCTGGTGCTCAGCCTCGGGGCCTTCGTGCTGGTTCGGCTGCTGCGGCTGGAGGGGCGGACATATACCGCGCCGCTGATCTTCGGGAACACCGGCAACCTGGGTCTTCCGCTGGCGCTTTTCGCCTTCGGCGAGACGGGCCTGGGCTACGCCGTGGTCGTTTTCGCGGTCATGGCGGTCTGGTCCTTCACCTTCGGGCTGTGGCTGGTGGCGGGCGGCGGCTCGCCCCTCAAGGTGCTGCGCGAGCCGGTGGTCGGCGCGACGCTGCTGGGCGCGCTGTTCCTGTGGCAGGGCTGGCAGACGCCGCTGTTCCTGACCAACGCGCTGGAACTGATCGGCCAGATGGCGATCCCGCTGATGCTGATCACCCTGGGCGTGGCGGTGGCGCGGCTGACGCCGGGCCGCACCGGGCTGGCGGCGGCGCTGTCGCTGGTCAAGCTGGTGCTCTGCGCCGCCCTGGGCTGGGCGGTGGGCCGCGCCTTCGGGCTGGAGCCGACGGCCTTCGCGGTCCTCGTGCTGCAACTGGCGACGCCCGTCGCCGTCACCTCCTACCTGCTGGCCGAGAAATACGGCGCCGATGCCGAGGCGGTGGCCGGCCTCGTCGTCGTCTCGACGCTGATGTCGGTGGCGGCGCTGCCGGTGCTTCTGGCGCTGCTGCTCTAGCCGCCGCGCCGGCAAGCCCCCGCGCAAGAAC